>JAWLGG010000425.1:0-3319 GCA_041685155.1 Chromatocurvus sp. | reverse complement strand
GGCCGAGGGTGTCGGCGTGATACGGCCGCGCTCGCCGTCGAGAATCAGTTCGGTACCGTCGGCGAGGGTCAGTACCCGCGCGCCGGCACCGACCACGGCTGGAATGCCCAGCGCCCGGGCGAGGATGGCACTGTGGGCCGTTGCACCGCCGCGGGCGGTGAGCAGGCCGCGCACCAGGCTGGTGTCGAGGCGCGCCACGTCGGAGGGGCCGATATCGTCGGTAACCAGAATGTAGGGGGTGTCGGGCGGGGCGGGCAGGGTGACGTTGCACAGGATGCCCAGCACCCGGCGCCCAACGTCGCGCAGGTCGGCGGCGCGCTCGGCGAGCAGCCGGTCGGCGAGCATTTCCTGAACGTGGGCAGCGGTCTCGATGGCATCCCACCAGGCGGCCTCGGCGGAGCGGCCCTCGCTGATACCTTCATGGGCGGCCTGGTACAGTTCGGGGTCGCAGAGCATCTCCTCGTGTATGGAGAGGATCTGGGCCACCTCGCCGCCACGCGCCTGCTGGACCAGCGTCTCGAGTTGGACGGCCCCCCGACGGATCGCCCGCTCCAGTCGCTGTGTCTCCGCACCCGGATCAACGGCGCGCTCGGGGTAGTCGAAGCGAGGCATCTGCAGCACGAAGACCGGGGCGATGGCCAGCCCCGGAGAGGCCGCCACGCCAGGATGAGGCATGGCGTCGGGCAGTGGTTCGGCGGGCGCGGCATCGGCCTGCGGCGTGATGCGCTCGCGGCTCTCGTCGAACGGCAGAACCTGTTCACTGAGGCCATCCGCCACGGCCTTGCACACGGCGTCGAGCGCCGCCACGGCCCCGTCTCCCTCGGCGGAAAAGGCCAGCTGCTGGCCGCGGCGGGCACCGAGGTTGATCACCTTGGTCAGGCTACTTGCCGATACCGCATCGACGCCGCCCTCGGCCAGTCGCACGCGGATGGGAACGGCCTGGGAGCGGGCGACCTGTACCAGTTGCTTGGCGGGGCGGGCGTGCAGCCCATGGGCATTGAGTACCCGTGCGAGCCGGGTGTGGGCGGTGGCAGACTCCCCGGCCAGCCGAGCGAGGATGGTGGCCGCATCGGCATTGTGTAGCTCGCCGGCACTACCATGCTCGAGCAGCCTCAGGATGCACTCCAGCAGGCCGCGGTGGGCCTCACCATGAGCGGCCAGGCAGAACAGGCCGTTGACCGTCTTGCCGGCCTCCTTCAGCGGGTGCTCAGGCGTGGCCAGGGTCAGTGCGGGAACCTCGACGCTGCTGCCGCTAGAAGCCAGCCAGAGACCCTGTCCCAGGTGCAGTGGGGCGTGCTCGGCGATGGCGGCGATGAAGCCGTTGCCCACGTAGCCGAGCTGGCGCAGACGGGCGGCACCGGCCAGAGCCAGCTCACGGGCATTATGGGCAGGAAAACCGAGGCACAGGGTGTCGGTATCGAGGCGCGCCTCCACGACTGCCTTCGACAGCAGGGCGGCGATCTCATCACCCGAGCCTGCCGCGGCGAGTCGCCCGGCGATGCTGTCATCGTCGAGGGCATGGGTGAGCTGGCGCAAGATGTCCAGATGCTCGTCGCTGCTTGCGGCAATGGCCACCAGCACGTGAACGCGCTGGCCGTCGTGCCAGTCGACGCCGGCCGGGAACTGCAGTACCCGGACGCCGGTGTTATGCACGTGCTTGCGGCTTTGCGGCGTACCGTGGGGGATGGCAATGGTGTTGCCCAGATAGGTAGAGGACTGGGCCTCGCGGGCGAACAATCCTTCACGGTAGCCGGGTGAGGTGAGCCCAGCCCGATGCAGCGCCTCGGCGGCCTGCGCCAGTGCGCTACGCCAGTCGTCGGCATGGCAGGCGAGCAGTACATCGTCCTGATGAAGGGTCAGCATGGATGGCCTCTTGATAGATTTCGCGGCGACGCGACTGCCACTGAAGGGGTGGTTTCAGGCCTGGCTGAATCGTGTCACCTGATGCTTTTCATGCTGTAACGATTCATACTGTTTGACAAGGTTCCATGTCTACGACTTTGGCAGGGGTAGGGCCCTTCGGTACACACAGTGAGGATGTCCATGACGCTCGTCGAAATCGCCCGGCTGGCCGGTGTTTCGCGTACCACGGCCAGCTACGTGATCAACGGCAAGGCCGCGGAGCGGCGCATCAGCCAGGGCACCGTCGACCGGGTCATGGCGGTGGTGCGGGAGCACCGCTACCAGGTCGATGCCCAGGCGGCGGCACTCCGCCGTGGCTCGAGTCGCACGCTTGGCTTGATCATTCCCGACCTGGAGAGTGTCAGCTACGCGCGACTCGCCAAGCGACTGGAACGCGGCGCGCGAGAGCAGGGCTACCAGTTGCTGATGGCAGGCTCCGACGACCAGCCGGAGAGCGAACGCGACTTGGCGCTGGCCTTGCGCGCCCAGCGCTGTGAGGTACTGATCACCGCCAGTTGCCTGCCCATGGACGACCCCTTCTACGCCGAGCTGATGGCTGATGGGCTGCCGGTGGTCGCCGTGGACCGTGGCTTCGACCCCCGGCGCTTCGCCTGCGTGGTGAGCAACGACCGAGACGCCGCCGAGCGGCTGACGCGCTCGGTGCTGGGCGGTGATGTGGCCAGCGTGGCCTGGTTGGACGCGGTACCGGGACTCTCGATCACGCACGAGCGCCGCGCCGGTTTCCAGCAGGCGCTATCGGGCAGCGACGCTGCCGTGTTTGCCCGTTGCGCGGAGCGCTACGAGCGCGATGAGGGAGCCCGGCTGATGCGCGAGCTGCTCGCCGAGCGTGGCTTGCCCGACGCCCTGGTCACCGCCTCCTATACGCTGCTGGACGGCGTCTTCGATGTGCTGCTGGAGCAGGGTGGATTGCCGCCGTCGCTGCGCATGGCGACCTTCGGCGACAACCGGCTGCTCGACTTCCTGCCGCTGCCGGTCAATTCGGCGGTGCAGGACCACGACCGCATCGCTGTCGCCACACTGACCGCCGCCCTGGCCGCCGCCAGGGGCGACTACCGCCCTGGCCAGCAGATGGTGTCGCGCACCCTGCGCTGGCGCCTGCCGGAGCGGCTACCGCTTTGCTGAATCAGTGAGTCGAGTCGTGCAAAGCCCAATAAATGCGATGGCCTGGGTGGAGTAAGCCGGCGGGCATCGCGTCAAGCGAGGGATGCCGGCTGTGCTCAGTACGCGCCGGTTGAGCTGTCGCGAGGCCGGGCTCGCCGACGGCGATCACCGGTATCATGACGGCAGTGCCAGGCTGAGCGTGGTGCCCAGCAGGTGCTGGGCGCCGGGGACCAGCCACACCGGGTCGAGGCGGGTATTGGCCGACTCGACGCAGAGAAAGTGACGGGCGGCGGCG
>JAWLGG010000029.1:0-13776 GCA_041685155.1 Chromatocurvus sp. | reverse complement strand
AAATTATTCCGTGTAAGCTCTGTGACAAATTAACAAAACAAACCTGCGTTACCGACTGGACAATTTATTTTGTCAACAGAATCAGATGACGAGGTTCGAGGTTGGGGGTTCAAGCCCGTGTTGGTTGCTCGACGCGGTCGCCACAGCCCGATAAAACGTGTTTGCACATAGACGAGAGTGTTGCGTGAATAGACGACCCGATACCATGTTTGTGCTGATCGCCGTTTTTGCCCTGGGTATGGCGGTAACGCTGCTGCTGCCGATGGCGTCCAGTCAGACCAATGCCGCACCTGCCTCGCCGCTGCAGGCAGGTATCATTCGCGACTGACGGCCGGGTCGTTTCCGAAGACCGGGCTCAAGCGAGGTTGCAGGCCAGCAGGCGGCTCTCGGTCAGCACGTAATCCAGTGGCACATCCCAGTGCTCCGCCGTCAAGGCACTGCATTCCTGGCATTCATAACCCAGCCCCACGAGCAGTCCCGGCCGGGCCGCGTCCAGTGTACGGTCGTAATAGCCCGCCCCCATGCCGAGACGGGTCCCGTCGGGCTTCCAGCCAACCAGCGGCAGGAACAGAATGTCCAGCGCGGCGATAGCGACAGGCTCGGCGATGCCCAGCGGCTCGCTAATGCCAAAGCGGCCCTCCCGCAGTGGATCGTCGGCGTCGTGGCGGCGAAACTGCAGGGCCTCTGCGGCGGTCATGCAGGGCAGGCAGGTCCGCTTGCCACGGTGGCGGGCGGCATCCAGCAGGGGGCCACAGTCGAACTCCTCGGGCATCGCCAGATAGCCCGCAATGGTCCTGGCGGCATCCCAGGCCGGGAGCTGTTCCACGAGAGTGGCTGCGCGGCTGGCCGCAGCATGGCGAAGATCGGGGGCGAGGTCACGGCGGCGCGCGCGCAGTTGCCTGCGCAGTGCCTGCCTGTCCCGCCCGAGAGAAGAGTCCTGCATGAGAAAAGGTTCCCGGCGTACCGCTGACAGGTCGGCCCTTGAACCCGATGGTTCAAGGTGGTGGCTCCCGCGACGTATCAGGCTTTCCGGTACAAGCCGGACCTGCACAACAACGTCAGACGGTCACCGCCGGTTACAGCAGTATCGGCTCGAGGACTGAGTGTCTGGCGCATACGCCAGGAACCAAATTGAAGTATAACGCAAGTGGACGCCGGGACCGAGGACGGTCTCCGCGTGGCTCAGCTTATCTCGATCTGCCGGAGCTTGTGCAGGGCTTCTTCCAGCTTGTTGTTCAGGCTGCGAAATGCTGCCTCGCTGCCCGCGTCATCGGGTATCGACATGGGCGGTTCCCCGTCCTGTCGGGTGGCGCGCAGCAGTTCGTAGCTGATATTCAGTGCGGCCATGACCGCAATACGCTCGAGGCCGATGACCTTGCCGGTATCGCGGATGGCGCGCATCTGCGCGTCGAGATAGTTGGCAGAGGAGATGAGCTCTGCCTGCTGATCTTCCGGACAGGCCACCTGGTAGGTTTTGTCCAGAATGGTGACGCTGACTGTGTTCGGCTGTGCCATTGCGCTGCCTTATTCCGTTGAACGCAGGCGGTTAAGCGTGGCTTCCACCCGCTGGCGCGCCAGATCGTTCTTGTCGATCAGGTCCTGCCGTTCCCGCCGCCAGTTCAGGTTCTCCGCCTTCAGCTGCTGATTCTCCCGATTCAGCTCGCCGCACAGGTCGATGAGCTGGTCAATCTTGGTTTCCAGCATTTTCAGAGCGTCGTCTGCCATTGCCGTTATACTTGGGTTTTTGCGGAGTGTCCTGCACTATAGAGCCGGGGCGCATAGAGGTCAACGACATAAATGTTAATCAATTCAAGCATCTGCCGGCACTTTCCAAATCAGCTGTCACGCACGGCTGCGCGCCCGTCGGGAATCTGTCGTGTTTGACCTGCGCCCGGGTGACAACAGCGACCTGCCCGACTTCGACGAGCTGGCCAACCACCTTTTTGAGCAGGGCATACAGAGTTCGCCGTCGGAGCTGCACGGCTGCCTCGCCGGGCTGCTCGGCGGCGGTGCCGGGCGCGACGCCTCTGCCGGGCTCGCGGGGCTGGGGCAGGCCCTGGCAATTGACGTGCACGGTGAACTGGCCGATGGGCTGCAGCAGATGTACGCCCGCACCGCGGCCTCTGCCGAAAGCGAGAACCTGCATTTCCACCCCCTTCTGCCCGGGGATGAGACGGAGCTGGCGCAGCGCGCCCAGGCGCTTGCCGACTGGTGCCGCGGATTCCTCTCCGGTTTCGCACAGGCACGGGTGAGTGCGGGCCTGACCGAGGCCGGCGTCGCTGCCGACAGCGCCGAGGCGCTGCGGGATTTCGCCGCCATCGCCCAGGCGGATGCCGAGGACGACGAACCGGATGAAGCGGAGCGGGCCTACACCGAGCTGGTGGAATACCTGCGTGTGGCGGCAATGAACGTCATCGCGGACAGCCAGCAGCTGTTCACCGATGCCGGTGCGACAGCGGACCGCACCCTGCACTGAAACCAGCGGACCCCACGCCCATGAGCATCAGCAAGACGGAATACGCCCGCCGCCGCCGCAACTTCATGGCGTTGATGGAGCCGAACAGCATCGCCATCATTCCCTCCGCCGGCGAGCAGACGCGCAGCCGCGATACGGAATTTCCCTTCCGCCAGGACAGCGACTTCAGCTACCTCTGCGGTTTTGACGAACCGGAGGCGGTGCTCGCGCTGATTCCGGGGCGGCGCCACGGCCAGTTCGTGCTGTTCTGTCGCGAGCGCGATCCCGCGCGGGAGCTCTGGCACGGCCGTCGCGCCGGTCCGGAGGGGGCCGTGGCCAGCTTTGCCGCCGACGACGCCTTCCCGATCGGCGATATAGACGAGATCCTGCCGGGGCTGATCGAGGGCCGCGAGCGGGTCTACTATTCCATGGGCCGCAGCTCCCACTTCGACCGCCACATCATGGGCTGGGTCAACCGTATCCGCAGCAAGGAGGCGGCCGGTGCCGTGCCCCCCGGGGAGTTTACCGACCTCGATCACATGCTGCACGAACTGCGCCTGTACAAGAGTGCCGCCGAGCTGCGCCTCATGCGCAAGGCCGCGAAGATCACCGCCGCTGCCCACTGTCGCGCCATGCGCTTCTGTCGCCCCGGGGTATATGAATACCAGCTCGAGGCGGAGCTGCATCACGAATTTGCCATGCGCGGTGCCCGGCATCCGGCCTACGCCTCCATCGTTGGCGGCGGCGACAACGCCTGCATCCTGCACTACGTCGACAACCGCGATCGGCTGCGCGAGGGCGACCTGGTGCTGATCGACGCCGGCTGCGAGTACCGCGGCTACGCGGCCGACGTCACGCGCACCTTCCCGGTGGGCGGTCGCTTTTCGCGGGCCCAGCGCGCGATCTACGACATTGTCCTGCGGGCGCAGCACGCGGCCTTCGAGGCCACCCGGGTGGGCAATCACTGGAACCAGCCCCACGATGCCACGGTGCGGGTGATCACCGAGGGGCTGGTCGAGCTCGGGCTGCTCAAGGGCCGGGTCGACCGACTGATCGACAAGGGGGCCTACCGCGACTTCTACATGCACCGCGCCGGGCACTGGCTGGGCATGGATGTCCACGACGTCGGCGACTACCGCGTCGGCGGTGAGCCGCGCCTGCTGGAGGCGGGCATGGTGATGACCGTGGAGCCGGGAATCTACGTCGCGCCGGACAATCGCAGCGTGGCGAAGAAATGGCGCGGCATCGGTGTGCGCATCGAGGACGACGTGGCGATCACCCCTGAGGGCATCGAGGTACTTTCCGCGGGCGTTCCCACGGCGGCGGACGATATTGAAGCCCTGATGGCGGCCTGAGCGATGGCAGCTGACGCCAACGTGGTGATCGCCGGTGGCGGCATGGTGGGCATCAGCCTCGCCCTGCACCTGGCCCGCTGCCTGCCGCCCGGGCTGGGTATTTCCCTGGTGGAAAGTTACCCGCTGCGCGGCGGCAGCGGTGACTACCACCCCTCGTTCGATGCCCGCTCCACCGCGCTCAGCTACAGTTCCCGCCTGATCTACGAGGAGCTGGGCCTGTGGCAGACGCTGTCGCGCTGGGCCGAGCCGATCCGGCGCATTCACGTCTCCAGCCAGGGGCGCTTTGGCAGCAGCCTGATGGACGCCGATGACCACGGCTGGTCGGGTCTGGGCTACGTGGTGGAGAATGCCTGGCTCGGTCGGGTGCTGCTGGAGGCCCTTGTCTCGACCCCGCGCATCCGCGTTATCAGCCCCGCCAGTGTGGCTGGCGCGCGGGCAAAGGAGGGTCGCATGCGGGTCAGCCTGGAGTCCACGGAACCAGGCGACGTGGAGGCAGACCTGCTGGTCATTGCCGATGGTGCGCAGTCGCGCCTGCGGGAGCAGCTGGGCCTCGGCGCCAGTCAGCATTCCTACAACCAGCATGCCCTTGTCGCCAACGTGGCCTTTGCCGGCCCGCACGAGGGCGTCGCCTACGAACGCTTTACCCCGAGTGGCCCGATGGCGCTGCTGCCGCTCCCGGCGACGCCGGAATCAGCGCACCGCGCGGCGCTGGTCTGGACTCTGCCGGAGGAACGCGCCGAGGCGCTGGCCGTCGCCGCGCCCGCCGACTTTCTCCGCGCGCTGCAGCGGGTTTTCGGGTACCGGCTCGGCCGCGCCGTGCAGGTGGGTGAGCGCTTCACCTATCCGCTGTCGCTGGTGCAGGCGCGGGAGTCGGTGCGCCGACACGTGGTGGTGGTGGGCAATGCGGCGCATGCACTGCACCCCGTTGCCGGGCAGGGCTTCAACCTCGCGCTGCGGGATGTCGCGGCGCTGGCGTCGGTGCTGGCCCAGGCGGCAGCGGGTGGGGAATCCGTCGGCGATCCCACTGTGCTGGCGCGCTATGCCGCGCGGCAGCAGGCGGATCAGCAGCGCACGATTGCCGCCAGCGACGTCCTGCCGGGCCTGTTCATGCAGGCGGATCCGGTGTTCGGCCTTGCCCGCGACCTGGCGCTGTCCGGACTCGACCTGTCGCGCGCCGCAAAGGCCCTCTTTGTGCGCCACGCCGCCGGTGTTGCGGCGATGGAGGCGCCTCATGCCTGACCCCAGCGCGCAGCCGCCGCGGCGCTACGACGTGCTCGTTGTCGGCGCCGGGATCGCCGGGTCCGCGCTGGCGGTGGGCCTCAGCGGGCAGGGTCTGCGCATTGCCCTGATCGAGGCGCGGCCGCTGCCCGCCGATCCCGCGCCACCGGAGCCGGGGCTGGATGGCTTTGATGTGCGGGTGAGCGCCCTGACGCCGCAGTCCGTGGCCCAGCTCGATCGCCTGGCCGCCTGGCCGGCCATACAGCAGCATCGCGCCTGCCCCTATCGGCACATGACCGTGTGGGACGCCGAGGGCACCGGCCGCATCGATTTTGACAGTGCCGAGCTGGGCCTGCCCGCGCTCGGTACGCTGGTGGAGAACAGCGCGGTGACGGCGGCGCTGGCCGCCTGCGTGCGCCGGGCGCCGGATATCGAGGTACTGGCCCCGCGGCGCCTGGAGGGGGCCCGGCGGGTGGCGGATGAAATCGTGGTGACGCTGGACGACGGCACGCACTGCAGCGCTTCCCTGACGGTAGGCGCTGACGGCGCCCTGTCGCCGCTGCGCGACCTGCTCGGTTTCGCCACCCGCGAGTGGAGCTACCGGCAGCGCGCCATTGTTGCGACCGTCGAGACCGCGCGGCACCATGCCGACACCGCCTGGCAGCGCTTCCTGCCCACCGGGCCGCTGGCGCTGCTGCCGCTGCCGGACTCCGAAGGCCGGCATTATTGCTCCATCGTCTGGTCGCTGGATGACGACGAGGTGGATGCCGTGCTGGCGCTGGCAGACAGCGACTTCTGCGTCGCCCTCGGTGACGCCGCCGAGCACTGCCTGGGAGAGATTCTCGCCAGCTCGCCCCGGGCGGCCTTTCCCCTGCGCCAGCGCCACGCGATCCAGTACGTCGAGCCCGGCGTCGCCCTGGTCGCCGACGCGGCGCACACCATTCACCCCCTCGCCGGCCAGGGCATCAACCTGGGGCTGGCGGATGTCGATGAGCTCGCCCGGGTGGTACTCGAGGCGCGGCAGCGCGGCCTGCCCCCCGGCGCCCTGTCGGTGCTGCAGCGCTACCAGCGCCGGCGCAAGGGCAGCAACCTGGCCATGATGGCGGCGATGGACGGCTTCCGTCACCTGTTCGGGTCGCGCCGGCTGCCCCTGCGCTGGCTGCGCAACGTCGGCCTGCGGCAGGCAGATGCCCTGCCCGCGGTGAAAAAGCGCCTCATGCGCCACGCCATGGGTCTGGCCGAATAGACCGGCAACGCCTACAATCGCCGCAGATTCTTGGGAGGAACCCGTATGAGCCAGGCACCGGAAGGTCTGAAATTCGCCAAAAGCCACGAATGGGTGCGCGTCGAGGATGACGGCAGCGTCACCGTCGGCATCAGTGACCACGCCCAGGAGGCTCTCGGGGATGTCGTTTTCGTGGAGTTGCCGGAAACCGGCAGTGAGCTTGCGGCGGGCGATGAAATCGCGGTGGTCGAATCGGTGAAAGCGGCATCAGACATCTACGCTCCCGTCAGCGGCACGGTGCTGGCGGTTAACGAGGCTCTCAGCGACGCCCCCGAAACCGTCAACAGCAGCCCCTATGCCGACGGCTGGTTCTTCCGCCTCAAGCCATCGGACACCGCGGAGCTCGATGAGCTGATGGACGCCGACGCGTATCGGGAGCATGTCGCCGAGGCGGATTGAGTCGTCGCGCGCTGATGTTGGTGCTTAACCTTGATGTATCGACTTCGTAGCTCGGCCAGCTACCCGGGCACGGTCTTCAGAGACACGCCGTAAAGCCATCCTTGGCGGCTCAGCGTACGGTAGCCCCCGACATCCATGCCGCCGATGGTCTCTGAAGACCGTGCCCGGGAAGCCGGCCTGACACCGAGCGTGATCCTCAATCGCGCGGCTACCGCAACAGTTGCGAAAGTTCCCGACCGCGGGACCGACCGGCCTACGAAGCACCAGCCGGGTCGCCCGAAATGAGCGCCTGCGAGTTACTCGCCGCGCAGACTGATCACTAGCCAGCCCGCCTCCCGGGCGTACTCGGCGAGGGTGGGGTCGGGATCTACCGCGACGGGGTTGTCCACCAGCTGCAGCAGGGGCAGGTCGTTGTGGGAGTCGCTGTAGAAGGTGGCGCCGCCCAGGGCCTCGCCGCGAGCAGCCAGCCACTCCTGTAGCCGGGTCACCTTGCCCTCGCGGTAGCTCGGCGTTCCCAGGGGTGCGCCGGTGTAGCGGTCGCCCGTCACTTCCACGCGGCAGGCAATCAGGTTGTCCACGCCGAGGTGCTCGACGATCGGGCCGGCGACCAGCTCGTTGGTGGCGGTTATCACGAGCAGGGTATCTCCCCTCTGGCGATGGCTGTCCAGTAACGTCTGCGCCGCCGGCAGCATGATGGGGGCGATCCTGTCGCGCAGGAAGGTCGCCTGCCAGGCCGCGACTTCACCGGTGGTCCTCCCGGCGACGGGCTGCAGGGCGAAGCGCAGGTAGGCGTCGATATCCAGGGAGCCCGCTCGATAATCCTGGTAGAAGCCCTCATTGACGCTGGCGTGGGTCGCCGCGTCCACCAGCCCCTGCTCGCACAGCCAGGCGCCCCACAGGTGGTCGCTGTCGCCGGCGAGAAGCGTGTCGTCAAGGTCGAAAATAGCCAGTGGCATCATGCTCTCCTGCAGGAAGGCGCGGGAGGATATACCGCCCCGGAGCGCGAGACAATTTCTCTGCCTGCCTAAAGTGTGGAACAATGACCGGCTGATATGTGGATACAGTGGTAATGATTGACGCGCAGGGTTTCCGGTCAAATGTCGGCATCGTGATCGCCAACGACAGCGGCCAGTTGCTCTGGGCGCGCCGTATCGGCGGCCGCGATGCCTGGCAGTTCCCCCAGGGAGGCATCAATTCCGGTGAAAAGCCCGAGCACGCGCTGTATCGCGAGCTCGAGGAGGAAGTGGGCCTGACGCCGTCGGCGGTGGAACTGGTCGCCAGCACGCGCGGCTGGCTGCGCTACCGCCTGCCGAAGCGCTACATCCGCAAGGGCCAGGAGCCGCTGTGTATCGGCCAGAAGCAGAAGTGGTATCTGCTCAGGCTGCTGGCTGATGAGTCCGCGATCAGCCTCGCGGCGAATGCCAAACCCGAGTTCGATCACTGGCAGTGGGTGAGCTACTGGTACCCCCTCAACCAGGTGGTGTATTTCAAGCGCGAGGTGTACCGTCGCGCCCTCAGGGAGCTTGCCCCGCCGCTCGGTGGACTGGTTGCCGACTGCGGGGAGGACTGACGCCGTGCTCGAAGTCCTGCGCAACATTGTCCAGGAGGTCAACGCGGCGGAAAGCCTCGACCAGGCCCTTGGCATTATCGTGTCCCGCGTCAAGAACGCCATGGGCACCGAAGTGTGCAGCGTGTACATGCGCGATCGCGGCGGTGAGCGCTTCATTTTCCGCGCCACCGAAGGCCTGAATGCGGCGCAGGTCGGCCAGGCCAGCCTTGCGTCCGGTGAGGGCCTCGTTGGCCTGGTCGCGGAGCGGGAAGAGCCGGTCAACCTCGAGGATGCCGAGAGCCACCCCAATTTCCAGTTCCTGCCGGATATCGGCGAGGAGCCATTCCACGCCTTTCTCGGCGTGCCGATCATCCACCAGCGCCAGGTACTCGGCGTGCTGGTTGTCCAGCAGGCGGAGCGGCGTCGCTTTGACGAGAGCGAGGAAGCTTTCCTCGTCACCATGTCGGCGCAGCTCGCGGGCGTCATCGCCCACGCCCAGGTCACCGGCGAGGTGCCGGACGCGCAGACCGCCGGGGCGGTGCAGATCTCGGCCCGCATCGGCGGTCTTCCCGGCGCCCCGGGTATCGGCATCGGCGTCGCGGTGGTCAAGTCGCCCATGGCCGATCTGTACACAGTGCCGCGTCGGGAGGCGGGGAACCGGCGCGCGGAGCTGCGCGCCTTCAAGCGTGCCCTGGAGCAGGTCCGGCTCGATGTGCAGTCGGTGGCGGACAACCTGCGCGACGAGCTGAGCTCGGAGGATCATGCCCTGTTCGATGTCTACCTCGGCATTCTCGGCGACTCGGCCATCGGTGGCGAGGTGGCCGCCCGCATCAAGGCGGGCGAGTGGGCGCAGGGTGCGCTCAGCCAGGTGATGATCGAGCATATCCGCCACTTCGAGCGCATGGAACACAGCTATCTGCGCGAGCGCGCGGTCGACGTCAAGGACCTCGGGACCCGCGTCCTGGCCTATCTGCAGGCGGAAGGGCGCGACGAGACGGATTTTCCCGAGCAGACCATCCTGGTCAGCGAGGAACTCACCGCGTCGATGCTGGGGGAGATTCCGCGCAACCGGCTGGCGGGAATGATATCCGTGCGCGGCTCGGGCAACTCCCACGTGGCGATTCTCGCCCGGGCCATGGGTGTGCCGACCGTCATGGGTGCGGTGGACCTGCCCTACACCCGCCTGCGCGACATGACCGTGGTCGTGGACGGCTACAACGGCGCGGTGCATCTGAATCCGCCGCAGGAGGCGCTCGAGCGCTACCACGCATTCGCCGACCAGGACTCTGCGCTGAATCGCGATCTGGAGACCCTGCGCGATGAGCCCTGCGAGACTCTCGACGGCCACCGCCTGCGCCTGTGGGTGAATACGGGGCTGATGGTGGACGTGGCGCGTTCGCTGGAGCGCGGCGCGGAGGGCGTCGGCCTGTACCGCACGGAAGTGCCCTTTCTCCTGCGGGAGCGCTTTCCCAGCGAGGAGGAGCAGCGCCAGATCTACCGTGAACAGCTCGAGGCCTTCGCGCCCCGGCCGGTTACCATGCGCACGCTGGATGTCGGCGGCGACAAGGCCCTCAGCTACTTCCCCATCGACGAGGAAAACCCCTTCCTGGGCTGGCGCGGTATCCGCGTCACCCTGGACCACCCCGAGATCCTGCTGGCCCAGGTGCGCGCCATGCTCAAGGCCAACGACGGGCTCGGCAACCTGCGCATCATGCTGCCCATGGTGAGCAACGTGATCGAGCTGGACGAGGCGCTGGCGCTGATTCACCGCAGCCATCGCGAGCTGCAGCAGGAGGGGCTGGACACGCCCCTGCCACCGGTCGGTGTGATGGTCGAGGTGCCCGCCGCCGTGTACCAGGCCGCTGCCTTCGCGCGGCGGGTGGACTTCCTCTCGGTGGGCAGCAACGACCTCACCCAGTATCTCCTGGCAGTCGATCGCAACAACGCCCGGGTGTCGGACCTGTATCACGCCTTTCACCCCGCGGTGCTCGAGGCGCTGGTGGCGGTGGTCGCCGGCGGCCACGGCGAGGGCAAGCCGGTGAATATCTGCGGCGAGCTGGCGGGGGACCCGCTGGCGTCGGTGCTGCTGCTGGCCATGGGCTTTGACGTGCTGTCCATGAATGCCACCAGCCTGCCGCGGGTGAAGAAGGCGATCCGCAGCATCAGCCATGCGGAGGCCGTGGACCTGCTCGCCGAGGTGCGCGGCTACGACAACAGCCGCGACGTGCAGCGACGCCTCGAAACACTGCTCCTCGACCGCGGCCTGCAGCAGTTCATACCGCCACCCATGGACGCCTGATCGCGTGATCGCCTATCCCGACATCGACCCGGTGGCCATCGCCCTGGGGCCACTGCAAATCCACTGGTACGGCCTGACCTACCTCGGCGGGCTGGCCTTCGCCTGGTGGCTGGCGGTGCGCCGCAGCCGGCGCCCGGGAGCGCTGCTGACCCGGCAGCGGGTGGATGACCTGATTTTCTGGGCGGCCCTCGGCATCGTGCTCGGCGGCCGTATCGGCTACGCGCTGTTCTATGGCGGCGACCGCCTGGCAGACGACCCGACCTGGATCCTGCGTGTCTGGCAGGGGGGCATGTCCTTTCACGGCGGTTTCCTCGGCGTGGTGATTGCGAGTTTCCTCTTTGCGCGCCGCCACCGGGTCTCCTTTCCGGATCTTCTGGATTTTGTCGCACCACTGGCACCCCTCGGCCTGGCGCTGGGACGACTCGGCAACTTCATCGGCCAGGAGCTGTGGGGGCGCGCCGCGGATGTACCCTGGGCGATGGTTTTTCCCAACGACCCGCTACAGATCCCGCGGCATCCATCGCAGCTCTACCAGTTTGCCCTCGAGGGGGTGCTGCTGCTGGTGATCATGCTCTGGTTCACGCGCCGGCCGCGACCGACCTGGGCGGCGTCGGGGCTGTTCTCGCTGGGCTATGGCGTGCTGCGCTTCACCGCCGAGTTCTTCCGCGAGCCGGACGCACACCTCGGTTTCCAGGCCTTCGGCTGGCTCACCCGGGGCCAGCTGCTGTGCATTCCCATGATTCTGCTCGGGCTCTACCTGCTGTACCTGGCCTACCGCGGCCGCAGCGCGGCAGCCCGGCCAACGCGGTAGCCTCTCCATGCGACAGTACCTCGATCTGCTGAAGGACATTCTCGATAACGGCGTGCGCAAGGACGATCGCACCGGCACCGGGACACTGTCCGTGTTCGGCCGCCAGTTCCGTCACGACCTGGCCGATGGATTTCCACTGCTGACCACCAAGAAGCTGCACTTCCGCAGCATCGCCAACGAACTGCTGTGGTTCCTGCGCGGGGATACCAACACCGGGTGGCTGAAGGAGCGCGGCGTGAGTATCTGGGACGAGTGGGCCACGGAGGAGGGCGAGCTCGGGCCGCTGTACGGCGCCCAGTGGACGGCCTGGCCCACCCGGGACGGCGGCAGTATCAACCAGATCGACTATGTGCTCGACTGCCTTCGCCAGCGCCCGGACAGCCGGCGCATCCTGTTCCACGGCTGGAATGTCGAATACCTGCCCGATGAGTCCCTGAGCCCGCAGGAGAATGCCCGCGAGGGCCGGATGGCGCTGCCGCCCTGCCATCTGCTGTATCAGTTCTATGTCGCGGGGGGTCGCCTGTCGTCGCAGCTGTACATCCGCTCCAGCGATACCTTCCTCGGCCTGCCCTACAATACCGCGAGCCTGGCCCTGCTCACGCACATGCTGGCGCAGCAGAGCGATCTCGAGCCCGGCGAAATTGTGATCTCCACCGGCGACTCCCACCTTTACTTGAATCATCTCGAGCAGGTGACGACGCAGCTGCAGCGCGAGCCGCGGCCCCTGCCCAAGCTGCATATTCAGCGCCGGCCCGAAAGCCTCTATGATTACCGATTCGAGGATTTTGAGATTCGCGACTATAAGCCGCACGCCCATATTGCCGCGCCGGTCGCCGTGTGAGCGCCCCCGGCGTGCGCCTGAGCATGATCGTTGCGGCGGCCCGCAACGGCACCATCGGCCGGGACAACGCGCTGCCCTGGCGCCTGCAGGATGACCTGCGCTACTTCCGGCGGGTCACGATGGGCAAGCCCGTCGTCATGGGCCGTCGCACCTTCGACTCCATCGGTCGCCCCCTGCCGGGGCGCGACAACATCGTGGTGTCGCGGAACCCGGCGTTTGCGGCGTCGGGCACCCGGGTCGTGCACGACCTCGACGCGGCCTTCGCCCTGGCCGTGGCGTCGGCCCGGTCCTGTGGGGCGGAGGAGGTGATGCTGCTTGGCGGTGCGCAGCTCTACGCGGCGGCGCTGCCGCGGATTCAGCGTATCTACCTGACCCGGGTGCATGCGGACGTCACCGGGGATGCCCGCCTGCCGGCGCTGGAGCCACAGCGTTGGCGGGAAACCTCCCGGGAAGACCACCCTGCAGGTAACAACAACGACTACCCATTCAGCTTCATTGTTCTCGAGCGGGAATAGTCAAGCGTTTTCAATGCCCCGGGCCTTGTGTCGCCCGAGCCCCGTGAGCGGGAGATTCTGTTACCTTGAGCGATATTCAAAGCCCTAAGTGTTACGATTCTGCACATACTTTTGGCGACTGCCGGCGCTTTTCTTTTCGTGTTTGAAATGATCAGTGTTATCTGGTTTCATTTGGGCTCGTTCGCTCGACTCTGTGTGATCGACCTGAAAGAGAGCGTCACCGGGTCTCTCCCCATCAGCCCTCAAACATTTATGGATATAGGAAGCACTATTCCCATGACTACCTATCGACTGAAGAATGTGCTGCTGACAACCATGGTGTCCTGCCTCGCCCTCGTGGGCGCGGTGAGCACTGTGCAGTCAGGCACGCTGGACACCATCCTCAATGTGAGCGAGGAGAAAAACGAGGCGGCGCGGCAGTCGCAGGCCAGGATCGACCGGCTTGCCGACGAGACGCGGGATCTGCTCAGCGACTACAAGTCGGTCATGAAGCAGGTCGACGGTCTCAAGGTCTACAATGCCCGTCTGCAGCGTCAGATCGATAACCAGAACAGGCGCATTGCCGATATCGACGAGTCGATCGAGCAGGTCACCATCATCCAGCGCCAGATGACGCCCCTCGTCATCCGCATGGTTGAGGGACTGGAGCGATTCGTCGAGCTCGACGTGCCCTTCCATATGGAGGAACGGGAGCAGCGAATCGAGTTCCTGCGCGACAATCTCGATCGCTCCGACGTCAGCGTCGCCGAGAAATTCCGTCAGGTGCTCGAGGCCTACAAGATCGAGAACGAGTATGGCCGCAAGCTCGACGCCTACAAGGGCAGCGTCGAGATCGACGGCGCAGAGCGGGATGTCAACTTCCTGCGTGTCGGCCGCATCGCCCTTCTCTACCAGACCACCGACACCGAGCTGTCCGGTGCCTGGGATCAGGAAAACCGTACCTGGGTCCCCCTGGACCGCGGCGAATATCGCTCCGCCATCATGCAGGGCCTGCGCATTGCGCGTCAGGAAGCTTCCATTGATCTGATGAACATGCCCATTCCCGCGCC
>JAWLGG010000028.1:0-13794 GCA_041685155.1 Chromatocurvus sp. | reverse complement strand
TGGTCCGGGACCTGGGCCCGGCCCTGACCCCAGCAGCAAGAAGGGCGCGTGCGGCGAGGCGTCCGGACATGGCCGCCATGGGTACGCCTGGGCCGGGATGCACGGAGCCGCCGGCGAGGTAGAGCCCCGCCACCCGGCTGCGGGCGCCGGGGCGGGCAAAGCTGGCGAACATGCCATGGGAGGCGCGACCGTAGAGTGCACCCCCGGAGGCGGGGAACAGTGCGTTGAAATCCTCCGGGCGTGTCATGACGCAGGCGGAATCGTCAAAGTCCAGGGTAAGCCCGCAATCGGCGAGCAGTCCGAGGGTCCGCTGGCGCAGTGCGTCCGTCTCTGCGGGGGTCATCCGGATGCGATCGCCGTCCGCCGGCGCGTTGATCAGCAGCAACAGCCGTTCCCGTTCCTGGCCGGTTGCCCCGGTGTGGCCGCCCGGCACGCGGTCCTGGGCACAGATGTACACGGTGGGCGCTTCGGTCACTCGCCGTCCCCCGAAAATGCTGTCGAACTCGCGCGGGTAATCGCTGGCAAAAAACACGTTGTGATAGTCGAGCTCGAAGCCGCGCGCGCGGCCTGAAACGCACCAGGTCACGGCCGACAGGCTGCGCTTCTCCGCCGTAACGCCACGGGCGGCGCGTTTCGCAGGGGCCCCGAGCATGCCGCCTGCCAGTGCCGACACATCGCCGTTGAACACGACCTGGCTGGCGCGAAGCGTCTCGCCGCTGGCCAGGGTGACGCCGCTGGCCCTGCCGGCGGTGATCTCGATACGGCTGACCTCGCTGTCGAAGCGATACTCGACGCCGAGGGATTCACCCAGTCGCTGCATTGCCCGGGCCAGCGCGCGCATGCCGCCGTCGACCAGCCACACGCCATCCTGCTCGACGTGGGCCACCAGCATCAGCGTGGCCGGCGTGAGAAGGGGGGATGAACCGACGTAGGTGGCGTAGCGACCGAACAACTGGCGCAGGCGGGGATCGCTGAAGTGATCGTCGAGAGCCCCCCACAGTGTACGAAACGGCGCCGTGCGCCACATGGCATCGAGACGCGACAGACCCACCCGACGCACCAGGCTCAAGGGCGTCGGTCGCTGGTCGGCAATGAACGTGTCCCGCAGGGTGTCATGGATATCCCTGCTGCGCCGGCAGAAATCCAGATAGCCCCCGGCGTTACTCGCATCCGAGAAGGCCTCGATGGCGGCAGCGCTGCGGTCGGTGTCCGCGAACAGGTCAAGCTCGCCGCCATCCCGCCAGGCGTGGCGCGCGAGACGTTCAGCCGGCGTCAGGCGCAGGCTGTCGGCCAGCGACGCACCGGCCTCGCGGAACAGGTCTTCGAAGACCCAGCGCATGGTAAAGACTGTGGGCCCGGCATCGATGCCGTGGCCCGCCACAGGCACCTGGCGCATCTTGCCACCGGGCTCGCCGGCGCGTTCGATCACGGTCACTGCGCGGCCGGCGCGCGCCAGGTCTATCGCCGCCGCGAGGCCACCGACTCCCGCGCCGACGACAAGGACCGGCGCATCATTCACGCCACGGTCGCCGACGGTCGCAGCATTCTGCGAGTCACAGCGCGCTGGTGATAAATGATCAGGAACAGCCCCGTGAGCAGGGGTATCGACCACAGCGCCGGGGTCAGGGCCAGCTCCGGTATAAAGCGCACGGCACCAAAGGCAAAGAAGGCGGTATAGACGGAGATACCGGCCCCCACCAGGGACTTGATATGCTCCTTGAGGCGATCCACCGGCCGTGGACGGGGTTTGTACAGGAACCACAGATTGGTTCCGACGGTGGCGAAACCGACCAGGGAAATCGCCATCATCAGCGGCTGCCGGATGAGCCAGCCCTGCCACAGGCAGTTCGCTGCAGCGACGGTCAGCAGGACCTGCAGCAGCAGGTTGTGCCAGGCGCGGTTGGCGCGATGGTCGCGCCGGTTGTTGATGCACAGCCAGCCCTGCCAGGCCAGGTTGATCGTGAGCGTGGCCAGGTAAAGCATCATCCAGCCGAAAATACCGCTGATCACCGCGGCATCGGCAAAATCGGGATGCTGCGCAAGCTGCGGATGGGTGCCCAAGGGGTCGTAAAGGGTGGTGCTGGCAATGCCCACGGCGAGCGCACCGGTAACGAGCATCATGCGCGTGAAGAGGCGGCCCCATCGGGCGTGGGTGACGCCGCCCTTGCGGCTGGCGATCGGCACCCAGAAGCTCGCCAGGCCAACGCTTCCGGTGGCGATATGCAGTGCGACCAGCACTTCAAACAGCAGGTGGCTCGACATCGACATCCCTACATCCGATACTGGTCGTACCCTTCGACGCCAGTCCTGTCATGCCTGCCAGTAAAGCCTATTACCCACCAAAACCCAAGTCCCTGTGGTCTGTTGCGGCACTGATACGTGTTCTGTGGCGGGGTGATGGCAATCTCCTCGAGTTGCTGCCTGCCGCCGCGTACCGGTTTGACGTCGGCAACCTGGGATACTCGCGACGCTCCACGGTGCTGTTCAACCGGCCCGACCTGATCCGTGACATTCTGCGCGATACACAGGGGATTTTCCCGAAAAGCGACCTAATGGTAAATGCCCTGGAGCCGCTTATCGGGCAATCCATCTTTGTCACCGACGGCGACCGCTGGCGGCGGCAGCGGGCGATGATCGATCCTGCGTTCAGCCGTATGCGTATCGGGCACGCTTTTGCCGCCATGTGCGCTGCGGTGGACGACTACGAGAGCCACCTCGACGCCGTCGCGCAGCGCGGCGAGACGATGTCGCTGGACCTTGCCATGAGCCACCTGACGGCGGATATCATCTGCCGCACCGTGTTCTCCACCTCGCTCGACTCGGAGGTTGCCCGGGAGGTGTTCGAGGACTTCACGGTGTTTGAGCGCTCGGTGGCGCAGGTGGATATCCTGCGCCTGATCATCGAGCCCGCCTGGAGCAATCCGCCACAGCCGCCGGCGGTGCTTGCCGCCTGCCAGCGCATCCGCGGCCACCTGGGCACGCTGGTGGACACCCACCTCGATCAGTCAGCCGGTAACAGCGCTGGCTACAATGACATCGCCAGCGACGTTATTGCGGCGGTCGATCAGGACAGCGGCGAGGCCTTTACCCGGGAGGAACTCATCGACCAGCTCGGCGTGTTCTTTCTCGCCGGCCACGAGACCACGGCGAGCGTTCTCACCTGGGTGTTCTATATTCTCGCCATGCAGCCAGCGGTGCTAGAGCGCCTGCGCGACGAGGTGGATACCGTGGTCGGCGATGGGAGCGTGACCTTCGAGCACATCCGCCAGCTGCCGTTCGTGCGTGCGGTTTTCCGCGAGACGCTGCGACTTTATCCCCCCATTACCTTCCTGCCACGGGTCGCGCTGGAGGCCGGCACGGTTGGTCCGCGTCGACTGCGCCGCGGTGCCCTGGTAATGATCTCGCCCTGGACCCTGCACCGGCACAGCGGCTACTGGGACGAACCGCACGCCTTCTCCGCGGAGCGCTTCCTGCCGGAGAACGAGGACAGCATTCAGCCGGGGGCCTACATTCCCTTCGGCAGCGGCCCACATACCTGCGTGGGTGCCGGCTTTGCGCTGGCGGAGAGCATTCTGATCATCGCCCGGCTCGCGCGCCGTTTCGATTTCACCATGAAGGATCCACAGCGGGTGCGCCCCGCCGCGCGCCTGACCACACGACCGGCGGCGCAGATCCTGTGTCGACCATCGCGCCGGGCAACCAGACCATCCGCCTGATCAACAGGAGCAATACCATGCTGACTGTGCACCATCTCAACAATTCACGCTCGCAGCGTGTTCTCTGGCTGCTTGAGGAACTCGGGCTGGAGTACCAAATCGAGTCCTACCAGCGCGACGCCGAGACCAGCCTGGCGCCGCCGGCGCTGCTCGCGGTGCATAGGCTGGGCAAGTCCCCCGTGCTCACCGATGGCGACGAGACCGTGATCGAGTCGGGGGCGATCATCGACTACATTGTGCGCCGCCACGGCGAGGGCCGCCTGGCGCCGCAGCCGGGAACGACAGAGCACGAGCAGTACCTGCAGTGGCTCCATTATGCTGAGGGCAGTGCCATGCTGCCACTGATGCTGAAGATGTACACCGGGCGTCTGCCGGACGGGGGCGCGGCGCTGCAGCCGCGCATTGACAGCGAACTGGACACCCATCTCGGCTACATGAATACGGCGCTCTCGGGCAGTGACTGGTTTGTCGGCAATACTTTCAGTGCCGCGGACGTGCAGCTGTCATTCGTGCCCCAGGTGGCGAGGCTACTGTACACGCTGGATCCTTTCCCGAACCTGCAGGGGTTTCTCGAGCGCATTCATGCGCGGCCGGCCTACCGTCGGGCGCTGGAGCGCGGTGGCGAATACGCTTTCGGCAGCTGATCCGCGACAGGCCCGGCGCGATTCAGGACAGTGCGTACGCGCTGTCGGGAATCGCGGCGACAGACTCGAAGGCGGGGCGCGCGAAGTGGAAGCCCTGGAACAGATCGATGCCGAGGTCGACCAGTGCATTCAGTTCCCCGGGTGTTTCGATCCCCTCGGCGATTACGTCAATACCCAGGTCGCGGCACACCTGCAGTATGCCGTTGGTGATGATGCGGCGGTTGCGGTCCCGGTCGATGTTGCGCACCAGCGCCATATCCAGTTTGACCAGGTCGGTCTGCATGTCAGCCAGCAGATTGAGTCCGGAATAGCCAGCGCCGAAATCGTCGATCGCCGTCTTGAACCCGGTTTTCTGGTAGTACTCGACAATGCTCTTCAGGTGAGGTCGATCCTCGATCTCCTCACCCTCGGTGACCTCGAAGATGATCCGCTCCGATGGAAACCCGTACTCTTTCGCTGCCTCCAGCGTGGTGCGGATACACAGCTCGGGCTTGTACACGGCGTTGGGCATGAAGTTGATGCTGAGCAGGCCGTCAATCTGCAGTTCGGCGGCGAGCTTGATGGCCTTGACACGACAGGTCTGGTCGAAGCGGTAGCGATTGCCGTCGTTGACATGGGCGAAGACGGAGCCGGCGGACTCGCCGCCAGGGCCGCGCACCAGCGCTTCCTGTGCGTACAGTTCGCGGTTGCTAAAGCGCACAATCGGCTGCAGCGCCATGCTGAAATCAAAGTCCAGCAGTTTGCCGCTGGCGCATTGCTTGCAGCCGACATCGGCAAACAGGGGTTCAGGATGCATGATGATCAAGGATCCTGGTGGGAAACCACATCTCTGCGCATGATAAACAAAAAGCCCCTTCAGTTAAACCAGGCAATGTCCCTCTGGGTCGCCTCGCCCAGCGTCAGTGGGCTGGTCATGGCGGGCCAGAGGATTTCAAAGGACAGCGGGGTCATCAGCAGGAAGGGCAGGGGGTCTGTGGCCGACCAGACAACGTCCCTGGCCCGGTACATCTCCCGCAAGCGCCGGCGGAACTCCCTGAAGTCCAGGATGGTCCGGTATGCCTCGGTCAGTGTGCTGTAGGCCCACTGGAAGCGATCGTTCGGCGTCGCGGGCACCTTGGCGACATCGGCGCTGTCTGCAGCGGTCAGCGCCGTTCCCAGCGCGGCGCTGTCGAAAAAATGAATACCGCTGGTGACCCGCGGATTGCACTCAATGGCCCAGGCGGCGCCGTCGCTGTCGACAATGAAGTCGAAGGCGACAAACCCGTCGACCAGGGGATGTCCTGCAAGGAAGGCGTCCAGCCAGGCGTCGATGGCGGGGTGGGCAGCGATGCGCTCGAAGCAGACGGCCACGGTGCCGGCGAAGACAGTGCCCCGGTAGCGCGATCGCGCAACTTCGCGGCCACCCCGCAGCAGTGACAGTGTGCTGATGTGGTCGCCCTCGACGCGCTGTTGCACCAGCAGGCCCGGAGCACCCGCCGCCGGTCGCTGGCCCGGCTGCAGGTGCTGTATGCCGATGCCGGAACAGGCGTGGGCGGGTTTCGCGACGGTGGGTGAGCGCTCGCACAGATCACGGCCTCCTGCGCTGTCGGCGGGGTAGGTCGTCGGCACCGGCAGTCCAAGGGACTGGGCCAGCGTGGCAAAGGCCAGCTTGTCGTGCAGCTGCATCAACTCGTCGAAGTCGGTGCAGAACACCCGGCAACCGGCGGGCAGCTCATGGGCGATACAGGCGACATGCAGGGCTTCCTCGGAAACGGGAAACACCATTGTCACGCCCTCGCGGCGGATGATATCCGACAGTTCCTCCCGGTAGGCGTCACGATTGGAGTTCGGCGCGGTGACCCGGTAGCAGGCGGCAACGGCGCGTGACGGACGGCACAGATGCCAGCGGAAGGGCTCCGCCACAACGACCCGGTATCCGGCCGTGTGCAGCGCGCGGGCCAGCGCCAGGGCCTTGGGCAGGCGTCCCAGCGTCAGCAGGACGGTTTCTGTCACAGACGGTGGCCCACGGGCGGGTCAGTCCTTCCCGGCGCGCGCGGTGACGAACCACACGGCCCCTGGCAGGCACAGCCCGGTGTCGCGGTAATAGGGCGCCAGCACTTCCGTCGCCGCGGCGTGGACGCTATCGCGGGTGGTGTCGTCGGCGTCGACAAGCAGGCGCCCCACTGGCCCGATGTTGACCACTTCGCGAACGGAGGTGTGCAGGTCCTGACCGGCGCTCCAGCACATCTGCACGTCGTGGGGCGCAACCCTGACATCGGTGAAGCCAGCGCGCTCCAGTATGCCGCGGACGCGATCCGCGTCGGCGAAGGCGAAGGGGCCCGGTGCCTCGGGGTCCGCTGGTTCGGGAGCAGGCAGATGCTTCAGCGCGGCGGCCAGCGGGACCGCGACCCAGGGGTTCTGCGCAAGGGACTGCCAGCAGCTGAAGGCGAGCGGGGCCCCGGTCTGCAGAGCCCGGTGCAGGTTCCTGAAGGCCGCGACCGGCTCGTCAAAGAACATCACGCCAAAGCGCGAGAACAGGCCGTCGAACTCTCTGGCGGCAAAGTCACGGGTCGCGGCATCGGCCTCGACGAAACCGATGCGGCGTCCCGGTAACGGCGAGGCGGCCAGTCGCGCCCGGGCCACCGCGAGGAGTGGCGCGGATATGTCGACACCAACGACCTCGGCGTCGTCCCCGAGGGCGCCTGCGAGCATGAGTGTCTCACTGCCGCCACCGCAGCCCACATCTATGACCCGGCGGCAGCCGCGCAGGTCCGCGTGCTGCAGCAGGTCTGCTGCGATCGGCTGCAGCATGGCGGACATCATGTCGTCCTTCTGTGCCCACTTGCGGCCGGCGTCCCCGTTCCAGTAGGCAATCTGTTCTTCGTTGGCCACGGTGTCTCCTTTGGGGTCGGTTCGCCGGTTCAGGCGATGAGCGCGCGGCCGGGAATGGCCTGCAGCAGTTGTCGGGTGTAGTCCGCCTGCGGGCGGTTGAACAGGTCGTCGCCGGTGCCCTGCTCGACGATGCGTCCCCTATACAGCACGACGATGCGATCGGCGATGTGGCGCACCACCGCGAGGTCGTGAGAGACAAAGAGCATGGTCAGGCCGTACTCGCGACCGAGGTCGAGCATCAGGTCCAGTATCTGCGCCTGTATGGTGACGTCCAGTGCGGATACCGGCTCGTCGGCAACGACAAATTCAGGCCGCGTGGCAAGCGCCCGTCCGATGGCGATGCGCTGGCGCTGGCCGCCGGAAAACTCGTGGGGGTACTTGCGCACGAAACTGCGCGCGAGGCCGACGTCGTCCATCAGGCGAAGCACGGCAGCGGCGACACCGGCCCGATTGGCGATGCCATGCAGCAGCAGGGGTTCGGCCAGGGTATCGAAGACGGTCATGCGCGGGTTCAGGGAGGCAAAGGGGTCCTGGAAGATCATCTGCATGCGCCGGCGCATGGCCTTCAGTGGTCTTCCTGCAAGCGCCGTGACATCGGTGCCGTCGAGGACAACGCTGCCGGAGGTCACGGGAACCAGTCTCAGAAGGGAGCGACCGATGGTGGACTTGCCGCTGCCCGACTCCCCCACCAGGCCGAGTATCTCGCCGCGGCAGATATCGAAGGTCACGTCGTCCACGGCCTTGACCGCTTCGTTACCGCCCTTGCCGTCACCGAACCAGGTACAGAGATTCTGCACCCGAACCAGCGGCTCGCCGAGTGACTCCGGTGCCGCCTTGCTGCCGGCGGGAATCGCTGCCAGCAGCGTCTGCGTGTAGGGATGCTGCGCTCCCTCGAAAATCTCCCGGCGGTTGCCGGACTCGACGATCCTGCCCTTCTGCATCACGGCGATCCGGTCGGCGATGTCCGCGACCACCGCGAGATCGTGGCTGATGAAGATCACGCCGATGCCGCGCTTCTTCTGCAGGTCGGCAATCAGCTGCAGAATCTGCGCCTGTATGGTCACATCCAGTGCCGTGGTGGGCTCGTCGGCAATCAGCAGCTTTGGCTCATTGATCAGCGCCATCGCGATCATCACCCGCTGGCGCATGCCACCGGAAAACTCGTGCGGGAAATTGTCGATGGTGAGCCGGGGGTCGCGGATGCCGACCTCGTCGAGCAGTTCCAGCGCCCGGGCACGCGCCTGCGCCTTCGGGACACCGCGGTGATAGACCAGCGGCTCGATCATCTGCGCGCCGATGGTCATGTAGGGATTCAGGCAGGTCATCGGATCCTGGAAGATCATGGCGATATCGCGCCCGCGCACCTGGCGCAGCCCGGCCTCTGTGAGCGCCAGCAGATCCTGCCCGCCGAACAGCGCCTGGCCGCCATCGATGCGCCCCGGTGGCTGCGGGATCAGGCCCAGCAGGCTGTAGCAGGCGACGGATTTGCCGGAACCGGATTCGCCGATAATCGCCGTGATCTGGCCCGCCTCCACGGAAAAACTGATGCCGTCCACCGCTTTATTCTCGCCATTGCGCGTCACGAAGCTGACCTTCAGGTCCTTTACCTCCAGTAGCGCCATGCCGGTCAGTCCCGCGAGCCGCGCACGTCCAGCGCATCGCGCAGGCCGTCACCGAGAAAATTCAGGGAAAACAGGGTCAGGCTCAGGGCAAGCCCCGGGAAGATCAGCAGCCAGGGATACTCCTCCATGGTCTCGGCGCCGTAGGAAATGAGCAGGCCCCAGGAGGTCTGTGGTGGCTGTATGCCGAGGCCGAGGAAGCTGAGGAAGGCCTCCAGCAGCATGACCTGGGGAATGGTCAGCGTGGTGTAGACGATGATCGGGCCGAGGGCGTTGGGCACGATATGGCGGCGGATGATCGTCCCCGGTGACAGGCCGATGGAGATGGCGGCCTCGACGAACTCCTGCTGGCGCAGGGACTGCACCTGGCCGCGCATGATGCGGGCCATGGTCAGCCACTCCACCGCACCGATGGCAAGAAAGAGCAGCAGGATGTTGCGCCCGAACACCACCATCAGCAGCACGATGAAGATCATGAAGGGCAGGGCGTAGAGGATGTCCACCAGCCGCATCATGACGGCATCGGTGCGCCCGCCGACGTAGCCGGCGATTGCGCCCCAGGTCACGCCGATCAGCAGCGCCACGCTGGTGGCGACAAAACCCACCGCCAGGGAGATGCGCCCGCCGTAGAGAATCTGCGTCAGCAGGTCGCGACCGAAAATGTCGGTACCCAGCCAGTGCGCCGCCGAGGGCGGCGTGGCGCCAAGGTTCAGGTCCTGGGCATCGTAGGCGTAGGGGGCAATCCAGGGTGTCAGCAGCGCGAGCAGGATGAACAGGCAGAGCATGCCGAGGCCGAACAGGGCCAGGCGGTTGCGGCGCAGGCGGCGCCAGGCGTCCCGCCACAGGGAGGTGCCTTCCTCGGCCACATTTATCTCGAGTACGTCCGCAGTCGTCATCGACCACCACCGAACTGGTGCCGCAGCCGCGGGTTCATCCATGCGGCGAGCACGTCGGAAAGCAGATTGAACAGGACGATCAGCGTCGACAGAAACACGGTGGTGCCGAGAATCATGGTGTAGTCGCGGTTGAAGGCGGCCTGCACATAGAAGCGGCCGAGCCCCGGAATCTGGAAAATGGTCTCCACCACAAAGGAGCCCGCCAGCAGGCCGGCAAAGGCCGGGCCGAGAAAGGCCACCACCGGTATGAGCCCGCCGCGCAAGGCGTGCTTCACGACGACCTGCCACTCGGGCAGACCCTTGGCCCGCGCGGTGCGGATGTAGTCCTGGTTGAGCACCTCAAGCATGCCGGCCCGGGACAGGCGGGCGATGTAGGCGGCGTAGGCCGCGCCCAGGGTGATGCTGGGCAGGAGTTTGTCCCCGGGGATGTCGCCCCAGCCGGAGACGGGCAGCCATTCCAGGCGGATGCCGAACACCAGCAAGAGCAGCGGCCCGAGCAGGAAGGTGGGCATGCAGATGCCGATCATCGCTGCCGTCATCGGCAGGTAGTCCTGGACGGTATTCGGCTTCAGCGAGGCGATCACGCCGGCGACGCCGCCGATCAGTATGGCCACCAGCAGTGCGTACAGGCCGAGCTCCGCGGTGACCGGCAGCCCGGCGCCGATCAGCTCGTTTACGCTGCGTCCCGGATACTTGAATGACGGGCCGAAGTCGCCCCGGGCCAGGTCCGCCAGGTAGGCGGTGTACTGCTCGAACAGGGGCAGGTCGAGCCGGTACTGTGCCTCCAGCGCGGCCTTCACCTCGGGAATGACGGCTTTTTCGCTGTCGAAGGGGCCGCCGGGGGCCACGCGCACGAGGAAGAACGTGACCGTGATGACCACCAGGATCACCGGAATGGCCTGCAGCAGGCGACCGCCGACGAAGCGCCACATCAGTCGGGCAGCTCCACTTCTGTCTCGACCTGTGGGTCCAGCCAGACATACTTGAGGTTCAGCGAGTCCATCAGGTTGGACGGCATGCCGCGCACGCTGGGGTGAATCAGGTGCTTGCTGGCGTAGGTGTAGATGGGAATGATCGGCATCTGCTGCATGAGACGTGTTTCAGCTTCGTGGAACAGGGCGAAGCGCTCCTCCCGGGTTTTCGCCCGGGGAGCGCGCTGCTGGATGATGTCATCGTACACGGGATCGCTGAAGCCGGTGTTGTTGTTGCCGCCGTCCGTGAGAAACAGGTCGAGGAAGTTGTTCGGGTCGACATAGTCGCCAATCCAGCCGCGGCGGCCGAGGTCGTAGTCCATCTGGCTCACCGCATCGAGATAGACTTTCCACTCCTGGTTGGCGAGGGTGATCTCGATGTTGAGTGCGTCCTTCCACATCTGCTGCAGGGCGACGGCAATCTTGCGGTGGCTCTCGCTGGTGTTGTAGACCACCTCGGCCCCGGGCCAGCCGCCGCCGTCCGGGTACCCCGCCTCGGCTAGCAGTTCACGGGCCGCGGCGACGTCATGGTCGAAGGTTTTCGGTGGCTGGTAGCCCAGGGTGCCCGGCGGCGTGATGCTCCAGGCGGGCACGTTGGTGCCGTGCAGGACCGTGCGGCTCAGGGTCTCCCGGTCGATGGCCATGGCCAGCGCCCGGCGCACGCGCGGGTCATCCAGTGGCGGCCGGCGGGTGTTGATCAGGTAGTAGTAGGTGCCGAGATAGGGTGCCTGCACATAGGGCGAGTCGGGCATGGCCTGGTAGACGGGTATCTTGTCCAGCGGCACGTCCTGGGTATAGTGCAGCTGCCCGGCTCGGAACATGCGCTCCTCGCTGACGATATTCTCAGTGGGGTAGAAGACCACGCCGCTGAGCTTCACGTTCCCACGATCCCAGTAGGTCTCGCTCCTGACCATGCGGATCCGGCGGTTGAGCTTCCATTCGGCGAGGTTGAACGGGCCGTTGTTCACCATGTTGGCGACCCGGGTCCATTGCGTGAAGCGGTCGGTCATGTCGCCGAATGCCTCCAGGGTCGGGCGGTGCAGGGCGAAGGTGCTGTAGTGATCCATGAGCTGGATGAAATAGGGGGTGGGCGCATTCAGCGTCACCTCCAGGGTGAGATCATCCAGGGCGCGGACGCCGACCTCGCTGAAGTCCTCGATGCTGCCGGTGGCGAAGCCCTCGGCATTCTTCACCGGATACAGCATGTAGGCATACAGGTTGCCCGTCTTCGGGTGCAGGGCGCGCTTCCAGGTCCACACATAGTCGTGGGCGGTCATGCGGTCGCCGTTGGACCAGAGGGCGTCGTCGCGCAGGTAAAAGGTCACGGTCAGGCCATCGTCGCTCACCGTCCAGCGTTCCGCGACGCCGGGCTCCGGCTCCAGCGTGTAGGGGTTTTTCACTGCCAGACCCTCGAACAGCGCGCGGATCAGGTGGTTCTCGGGTACCCCGGTGACCACGTGCGGATCCAGTCCCTGGGGTTCACTGCCATTGCCGTAGTGCAGGATGCCATCGCGATTCCCGGCAGCCACGTTGGATTCACCGCCGCCGCAGGCGAGCAGGCTGGAGATCAACGCGATCAGGCTGAGGGTGGCAGTCAGGCGCAAAGGCGATACCGCAGCGTCGGGTAGGTTGACACCGAGTATACGCATCCCGGCGCCCGGCCCCAAGCGGTGGCGGTCGGCGCCCCGGGAATGGTGTTTTTTCGCCTTGTCCGCGGTCGTTGGCGGTCGGTAAAATCGCGCCCTGTCCATCAGGCTCTTCTGTCATGTCCTCGCGCACCGTGGTGTCACTCTGGCCGCTGTTTTTCGGGCTGTCGCTGGTTGGCCTCGCGGCCGGCGTGCAGGGCACGCTGCTCGGCTATCGCGCGGAGGTCGAAGGCTTCAACGATGCGCTGATCGGGCTGTTGATGTCCGCCTATTTTGCCGGCTTTCTTCTCGGCTCGGTGTTCGCCCCGCGGCTGATTGACCGCGTCGGCCACATTCGCACCTTCGCCGCGGTGTCCGCGCTCGCCTCGGTGACCATTCTCGTACACGCCAGTTTTATCGAGCCCTGGACCTGGTCCGCCATGCGCCTGGTGACTGGTTTCGCCTTCTCCTGCATCTACGTTGTTACCGAGAGCTGGCTCAATGAAGCCGCGACCAATGAGAGCCGCGGACAGATTCTCTCTGTATACATGCTGATTCTTCTCTGCGGTACCTGCGCCGGGCAGTTCTTGCTCTATGCGGCGGATCCTGCGGGGATGACCCTGTTTGTCCTGGTATCGGTCATGATCAGTTTTGCGGCGATTCCCATCCTGATGACGGTCATGCGCACACCCGCACTGGAGACCTCCGAGCGCGTGAGTGTCCTGCACCTGTGGCGGCGGGCGAAAATGGGCGTGATTGGCCTCGTCCTGATCCAGTGGTGTTCGAGCATGGTGTACGGCATGGGCGCGGTATACGCCGCCAGGATGGCTCTGAGCGCCCAGGAGGTCGCGTTGTTCATGGGCGCCATCATGGGCGGCGCGATGCTCACGCAGTGGCCGCTGGGCCATCTGTCCGATCGTATGGACCGTCGCTGGGTCATGGGTGGCGCCAGCCTGATCGCCGCCGCCGCCGGTGTGTATGCCAGCACGCAGATGCAGGCCGGCTGGCCACTGTACCTGAGCGCCCTGGTCTTCGGTGGTTTCAGCCTGTCCCAGTATTCCCTGGTAGTCTCGTCCATACACGACCACCTGAGGCCCTCGGAGATGACCCCGGCCAGCGGTACGATCGTGATGCTTTCGGGGATTGTCTGCATTTCCGGCCCGATAACCGTGTCCTTCGCGCTACAGTGGTTCGGGCTGCAGAGTTTCTTCCTGCTGATGTCGGGGATACTGCTGCTGATGGCAGTGATCAGCATCTATCGCGTCATCACCATTCCTGCGCTGCCGGCAGAGTTCAAGGCGCATGTGATCCTGCAGACGCCGGTATCACCGGTGGGCTCCGTGCTGCACCCGGAGGAAAAGGAGGTTGCGCCGCGCGCCCCCGAGACTGCGGGTCCTGAAGCCCTGCCGCTGGTCAGTGATCGCACGCCCTCGCTTCGCGAATCGGTGAGCC
>JAWLGG010000424.1:0-3325 GCA_041685155.1 Chromatocurvus sp. | reverse complement strand
ACGGGTGCTGTATGCCTGCGAGGGCAGATGAGTGTGGTCACCCGATTTGATGGTCCGCTGATCGACTTCAGTGATGGTCTCTGGTCGCGCTGTTTGGGGCCACCCCGCTGGCGCTCAGCGCGGGCGGGGTGGCTCTGATGCGTGACGGCGACTCAGAACGGATCGATGTCCAAAGCATCATCGTGGAACAGATCACGCTGCGGTGGTGTCGTGGGTGCGTTCAAGCGGTAATACTCCCGAAGCGCGTGCGGGTAGGTCTGCTCCAACGCCAGTAGCACCTCCTGCAAGGTGTCGTAGAGGGCCACCACTGCGTCATAGGGCAGCGGCGGTAGTTCCAAGTCGATGTGCTGTGTGGGCATGTGATTCTCCTTGCGGAATGTCATGACGGTGTCTGTGCGCGCCGTGAGGCGCGCGTGTCGGGTGAACCAAAGATCTCGAGGAAAAGCTTCTCGTCGAGCTGCGGGAGATCGCGCTTTGCAGCGGCAGCGAGGAGTTCGGCGGCCAGGGTCGTGAGGATGCGGTAGTTGCCACCGGCGTGGTCGCAGAGAGTGTGCTGCAGGGTTTCGGTCATCAATTCGGCATTGCCGGCCTCGGTGCACAGGTGCAGGAGACAGGCGCGCAGTTCATCACGGCTGGCGTGTTCGATGATCAGGCGGGTACGGATGCGTGATCCCAGCGGCAGCAGTTCGGGTCGCCGCAGTTTGTCGGGAAGCCGGGCATCGCCGGCGATGACGACGCACAGCAGGGGCTTCGAATCGAAGTGGGCGCTGGCCAGGAGGCGGAGTTCGCTGAGCACGACGGGGCTCATTTCCTGGGCTTCGTCGATGAGCAGGACGGTCCGGCGGCGGGTGGTGTCCATGTGGTTCATCCAGACCTCACGCAGGGCCTTGAAGCCACCCCAACGATTGTGTGGGCGCAGGGGCACCGAGAAGATGTCGCCCATTTCCCGGTAGAAGTCGGCCATGTTGCTTTGCGGATGGTTGATGGCGCCGACGGTGAGATCGGGCTGTTGGGCGAGGCGGTCGGCGAGCAGGCGCAGGGCGACGCTTTTGCCGGTGCCGGGTTCGCCGGTGATCAGGGCGAAACCGCCCTCGCGGATCTGGGCGTGCTCGATGCGCCAGCAGAAGTTTTCGACGCGGGGCGAGACGTAGATCGCCTCGGTGGGCAGTTCAGGGGAAAAGGGATGCCACTTCAGGCCGTAGCGGGCCAACAGGGGATGGATCATGCCTGGTCCTCCGGTCCCGGGAGGTAGGCCGGCGGCAGCCCGGTGGCGGCGTGCGCTTCGAGCATGGCGCGCAACAGCGGAGCGATGCCGGACTGGGGCGTGGGGTCCGGATCTTCGGGACTGGGCAGAGCCCGGCGCTGCTCGGTGGCGTTGGCGGTCTTGTCCAGCGGTCGCAGGGGACTGAGGACGGCGCCGGTATCCGGGTCGACGAGGTCCACCCGGGCGAGATCCCAGCGGGCATAGCGCAGATGGACGATGCGCAGGTGGCGAAAGCGTGCCGGGATCTCGAAGCGCAGGCCCGCGAGACTCAAGGTGCCATCGCTGCGGCGCTGGCGCCGGGACACTTCGATGCGAAAGGCGGCGCGCAGGGCCTTGGATTCCGGCGCCGGACGGTGGGCCTGGGGGCCGTCGAGGAACTGCGCCATGGGAGTGGTGCCGAGTTCTGAATGGACGTTTTGGTGATAGTCACGTTCGACCCAGGCCTGGGTGGAGCGATTGAGCAGTTCCAGGGTGAGCGTGATTTCGCCTTCGAGCATGGCCATCAGGCGGCCTTCGACGCGGCCCCAGAAGGCCTCTTGCTTCGCATTTTGGTACGGCGAATAAGGCAAGGTGGTCTGATGCAGGATGCCCAACCGGGCGAGTCCGGCGGTGGTCTCCTCGGCCAGCATGGCGGCGCCATTGTCGGTCATCAGGGCGCGGGGCAGCCCGCGTTTCATGAAGGCTTGAGAAAGTCCGTGGATCAGCACCTCCGCGGTTTCCTGGGTGTACCACTGCAGGTGGCACAGCAAGCGCGACCGATCATCCATGACGCCGAGTAGCAGGGGTTTGACCCAGGCGCCGGCGGCTGTCAGGACCTTGCGCGGTCCGTGGTGAAAGTCCAGATGCCACAGGGCGCCGACATGTTCGACTTCGAAGCTGCGCACCTCGCGTTGCTCGAGCCGGTCGCGGGCGGCCAGGGCGCCTTCGGAAGCGCGCTTGGGGCGGGCCTGTCGGACCATGCCCTGGGCCTCGAGGAAGCGCCGGACGGTGGAATAAGAGGCGATGGCGACCTCGGTGCCGGCGAGGGCGGCACGCAGGTTGTCCCAGTGCAATTGCGCGGTCCATCCCGGGTGGGCCCGGTACTGAGCGGTCAAGGCATCGACCGCGGCCGGTGCCATGCTGGGAAAGCGGCCCCGGTTGGTCCGGTGCCGATTGCGCAGCATGGCCACCGGATCTTCAGCCCGGCGTGCAGCGTAGTACCAGCGTTCGAGGGTCGAGACGCCAAAGCCCACGTCCAGCCCCGTCACGGGATGACGCCAGGTCTTAGCGGCAAGTTCCGTCAGCGCCTGCTGCAGTCCGCCGGGTGCAGGCGGTGCCGCTAACAGCGGGCCGATGATGGCGAAGCGCAGCCGTGCCCAGCGCTCCCGCTGAGGTGCGTCGATGACAGTCTTCAAGGGCTTCTCCCGTCAGCCGTGCCGGAAGGTCCAGCACGAGTCGGGGCAGCCTACGGAGACGGCCGACACCGACTCCAGCGCCATCCTCTGCGCGTGGCTACGACACCTTGGCCAAGTTGATCATGCGGGTCGTCAGCGGCTGCAGAAATCCGAGCAAAGCACGCAACGCCGAGGCGGCCGAGCCGGAAAAACGAGCCAGCAGACTGGCCGGTGCCGAGGTGATATCGACAGGGGGCATGAAATCCCCCTGGACCTGGCGCCAGAAGCGCGTTTCGGCGAGCCCCGCCCGCCACCAATCCTGCCAGCGACGCAGGGTTCGAACAGGAATCTGCAATACCTTGGCAATCTCAGCAGCCGCAGCGTCATGGCCGCGACCCCGAACCGAGGCCAGCACCACGATTAATCCCAGATAGACGCGTCGGCCCAGAAACCGTACCGAAGGCGGCGTGCTGCGCCGCCGGCAGCGCTGGCAGCAGAAGCTGCGGCGACGGGAAAACACTTCTCGAAAAGGGCGCGGACACCCCCGTGGTTTGCGTGGGTAGTCCGCCCGGTGCAGGGTCCCACCACAGGGGCAGGCCCGCTGACGGGACGTGGCGGCGAGGTCGTCATCGATCTGGATCAAAAGCGAGAAAAAACTGCGATCAGGCAGGGCGGCATGGCACACTTG
>JAWLGG010000423.1:0-3328 GCA_041685155.1 Chromatocurvus sp. | reverse complement strand
ACCTGCTGGCGGGTCTGTGGCGCCTGATCGTCGGGCCGACCCCCGCGGACCGCCTGCTGACCTCACAGCTCTTTGCCACCACGGCCGTTGCGATCCTCCTGCTGCAGGCGCAGTGGCAGGGGATGCCGGCACTGCGCGATGTGGCCCTGGTATTTGCCCTGCTGGGCGCGGTGACCGCGGTGGCCTTTGTTCGCCGCGCATCGCCGGCGCGGGAGGTGGACTGATGGACTGGGCGGTTGCGGGCTGCCTGCTGCTGGGCGGATTCTTCTTTCTTGCCGGCACGCTGGGCCTGCTGCGTTTCCCCGATGTGTATTCCCGCCTGCATGCGCTCACCAAGGCGGATAACGTCGGTCTCGGCCTGGTGGTGGCCGGCCTGTCGCTGCAGTCAGGATCGGCGGCCGCTGCCGGCAAGATGATTCTCGTCTGGGTTCTGGTGCTGGTGGCCAGTTCGAGCGTTGCCCATCTCGTGGCACGCGACAGCCTGCGTCGCGGGGAAAAGCCATGGACGGAATGACGCTGCTCGGCTGGGCCTTCGATGGCGGGCTGGCCGCGGGTCTTCTGTGGCTGGCCTGGCGCTGCCTGTTCAGCCGTGAGCTGTTCGAGTCCGTCGTCCTGTTCGTCGCCTTCGGGCTGCTGATGGCCCTGGCGTGGATGCGTCTGGAGGCCCCGGACGTGGCCATGGCCGAGGCGGCAATCGGTGCGGGTCTGACCGGTGCGCTGCTCATGTCGGCACTCGGGCGGCTGGAGCGGCTGCGCGCTGAGGCGAAAGAAGAGGAAGGGGGCTCCTGATGGCTGTCGCCCGATGGGCGTTTGCCGTGTTGCTGGTTCTGCTTGCTACCGGCCTGGGCTATGCCGTCCTTCATATTCCGGGCACGGCAGGCGGGCTATCAGCGCCGGTCATGGCCCATCTACCGGAGACCGGTGTGGAACACCCCGTGACGGCGGTCCTGCTTAACTATCGAGGCTACGATACCCTGCTCGAAATGGTGGTGCTGCTCCTTGCGCTGATTGGCGCCTGGGGGCTGAGTGACGATGCAGCGGAGGCACCCTTACCCGCGGCGAGTGCTGTGCTCGATCTGCTTGTCGGCTTCCTCGTGCCGGTGCTTGTCGTGGTGGCGGCGTATCTGCTCTGGGTGGGCGCCTATTCTCCGGGAGGTGCGTTTCAGGGGGGTGCCGTGCTGGCCGGCGCGGGAGTCCTTCTCAGCCTGGCAGACCCCGGCTGGCGGCGACAGCGCTTTCAGCGTGTTGCCGAAGTCCTGCTGTTGCCGGGGGTTGGCGTGTTTGTCGGGGTCGGCGTCGCGAGCATGCTATCGGGCGGCCGCTTTCTCGAATACCCGGTTGATGCGGCGGGCACGCTGATCATCGTGATCGAGGGCTTCGCGATGCTGTCCATTGCGGTCACCCTGCACACGCTGTTTGCCGGTACTGCCCGCGTGGGGGCAGAACGGTGACGGTATCGGTGCTGTACGCCTGGCTGGGGGGTGCCCTGTTCTGCACTGCGCTCTACGCCCTGGTCATCCGCCGGCATCTCCTGGCGCGCATCCTGGCGCTGAATATAATGGGTAGTGGTGTGTTTCTTCTCCTGGTAGCGCTGGCGCGTCGCGGCGCGACGGTGGACCCGGTGCCCCACGCCATGGTCATTACCGGCATTGTCGTGGCCGTCTCGGCAACGGCGCTGGGACTGAGGCTCATGTTGCGGCTTGCGCAGGCAACCGGCGCTGCGCGCCTGCCCGACGCGGACCAGTCGTAGGTGTCGTCGCCGTTGATGCTCAATGGCCCCGTGTTTCTGGTCCTGCTGCCGCTGCTGGGTAGCCTGCTTGTTTTTCTGCTGCCCCGTGGACGGGCGGTCTGCGCGCTGGCGGTTGTCGCTGGCAACCTGGCGCTGCTGGCCGTCGTCAGTGCCCGGCTTGTCGAGGCCGGCCCCTGGCTGCATGCCGTTGGTGGCTGGGGGGCGCCACTGGGGATAAACCTGTATCTCGACGGCCTGTCCGCCGTCATGCTGATAATGACCGGCCTCGTGGCGATGGGTATCAGTGTCTATTCGGCGGCGTATTTCCCGGTCGCGGCCGCGCGGCATTTCTGGCCCCTGTGGCTGCTGCTCCTGACGGCGATGAATGCGCTGTTTCTGTCGCGTGACCTGTTCAATCTCTATGTGACGCTGGAGCTGGTGGGTATTGCGGCGGTGGCGCTGACGGCGCTGCGCGGTCAGCGCGAGGCGCTGGTCGCCGCCATGCGCTACCTGCTGGCCACACTGCTGGGTTCCATGGCCTACCTTCTCGGCGTCGCGCTGCTATATCACAGCGCGGGCAGTGTCGATATCGTACGGGTCGGCGAGGCCGCGTTACCTGCCCCGGTGGCGGCCGCGGCCTTCGCCGCGATGACCACCGGACTGCTGCTGAAAACCGCGCTGTTTCCGTTTCATTTCTGGCTGCCGGCGGCCCACGCCAGCGCATCCGCGCCGGTCAGCGCGGCGCTGTCGGCGCTGGTGGTCAAGGTGGGCTTTTACATTCTGCTGCGACTTTGGATCGACGTCTTCCCGGGTCTCGGCGGCGAGGCGGCGAACCTGCTCGGTTTTCTTGGCGCGATCGCGGTGATCTGGGGGTCGCTGCAGGCGATTATGCAGGAGCGCGCGAAGATGCTCGTGGCCTATTCCACGGTGGCACAGCTGGGTTATTTTTTTCTTGCACTGCCGCTGGTTGCGATTGGCGGATCCAGCGCCTGGGGCGGCATTCTCCTGATGGTGTTTGCGCATGGTCTGGCCAAGGCGGCGATGTTCATGGCCGCGGGTAATCTGCTGGCGTTTGCCGGGCATGACCGCATCCGCGACCTCGACCGCGTGGTGCAGCGCATGCCCCTCACCGCTGCCGCGCTGGGCCTCGCCGGCGTAAGCATCATGGGGCTGCCGCCCAGCGGCGGCTTCAGCGGCAAGTGGCTGCTGTTGCAGAATGCCCTGGAGCAGGGACACTGGCCCATCGCGCTGGTCATCCTGCTCGGCGGCATCCTGGCCGCGGTATACGTGTTCAAGCTGCTCGAGCACATCTTCACCAGCGGCGCGCCGGAAGGAGAGCCGCGCGCGGTGGCCCCGGCGATGGAGTGGGCGCCGCTGGCACTGGCGTTGGCCGCCGTGCTGCTGGGCTTGCTCGGATCGGCGACTCTGGACCTGCTGTCGATCGGCGCGCCCTTTGCGCCGGGTGACCGCGGTGGGTGAGGCCGACGTGAGCTTCGTGCTGCCGCTGGCGCTTGTGGCCAGTTCCCTGGTGACGGCATTGATCATCTTTGCCCTCAGGGAAGAGAGCGTACGCCTGCGCACGACGCTGAACCTGCTGGG
>JAWLGG010000422.1:0-3332 GCA_041685155.1 Chromatocurvus sp. | reverse complement strand
ATTGTGAGCCTGATGGAGAGCATGATCGTTATCACCTGTCGGCAAGTAGAAGGATGACGATACGCCAGGCCGCCGGGTCATCGCAATCCGGCCTGCCGCGGCCGCCGGCCTGGCGGTAAGGATTTGATGTCAGCCCCCGGCAAAGCCTGCTATCCTTGGACTGTTGACTTGAATCGTACGCCGTCGCCCTTATAGTCCTCTTTGCAGACAGACGTCTTTGCGTGAGGCGGTCGCGGCAACCGTCTGCAGGGAACCGGCGCCGGTACACGGTGTCATAATCCGGCGGATAGCGAGCAACAGTGGATATCCGAACTCAGTAACAATCTGGAGTCAGTGATGGAAAACAGAAGTGTCTACAACGTGGCAAACAGCGGTGTTGACAGCGTCGTCAGCACGAACAAGGTATTGAAGAATACCTACATGCTACTGGGCATGACCCTGCTCTTCAGTGCCTTTACCGCCGGCGTATCCATGGCGCTGGGCCTGCCTGCGGGCGCCGGATTGATTCTCACGCTGGTCGGTTTCGGCCTCCTGTTCGTGGTTCACAAGATGGCGGACACCGCCAAGGGTCTCCCCGCCATCTTCGCTTTCACCGGCGTAATGGGGGCGTCGATCGGCCCCATGCTGAGCCATTACCTGGCCATGCCGAACGGCCCTGCCCTGGTCATGCAGGCCCTGGGTGGCACCGCCGTGGTGTTCTTCGGCCTTTCTGCCTACGCGCTGACAACCCGCAAGGACTTCTCCTTCATGGGCGGTTTCCTGATGGTGGGCCTGATCGTTGCGGTCGTCGCGATGATTGCCAATATCTTCCTGGCAATTCCCGCGCTGTCCCTGACCATTTCCGCCGCCGTCATCATGATCATGTCGGGGCTGATCCTGTTCGATACCAGCCGCATCATCCACGGTGGGGAAACCAACTATATCCGCGCGACGGTGGGCCTGTACCTGAACATCTACAACCTGTTCATCCACATGTTGCACCTGCTGACCGCGCTGGGTGGCGATGACTGACAGCCATCCTCGCTGAAGCTCTAGACCCCGGCCCCGGCCGGGGTTTTTTGTTTTATACTCCCGCCCATGCAATACACCCTGCTCGTCCTCTCCTCGCCCGTCGATGGCCAGTGCCTGCTGACCGCGGCACGGGTTGCCGAGGCACTGCTGCGCGCAGGGCACCAGCTGAACACCGTTTTCTTCTCCGATGCGGCGACGGCGGTGGGCCTGCTCACGCAGTCCACGCCACAGGACGAGATCTCGGCACAGGGCACCTGGCAGGCCCTCGCGGCAGAGCACGGGCTCGAGCTTGTGCTCTGTGTCGCCTCAGCCCTGCAGCGGGGCGTGCTCGGGGTCGACGAGCTGCCCCGGGACAGCGACAACGCCCCGAGCCTGGCCGAGGGCTTTCGCATCGGCGGGCTCGGTCAGCTGGTCGCCGCCACCGATGCCGCAGACCGCGTACTGACCTTCGGGGGCTGATTAGCGGTGGCCAGGAAACAGGTGCTTTTCGTCCTGCAGCAGCCCCCGCTGGCCGGGAGCCTGGCGCGCGCCGGAGTCGATACGGTGCTCGCCTACGCGGCCTTTGATCAGCCCGTGAGCGTCCTGTTCAGCGGCGCCGGGGTCCTGCAGCTGGCCCCGGGAGCTGACACCCTGCGCGCCGGGCGCCGCGACCTGCGCCGGATTATCGACTCCATGCCGCTGTACGACGTCGAGCACGTCTTCGCCGATGAGGCGGCCATTGCCGCCTACGGCCTGGCCTCGGGGCTGCCGCCCTTTGTCAGCCTTGCAGACGTCGAGCGGATTTGCAGCCTGCATCGCGACAGCGACCATGTGATGAGTTTCTGAGCATGACCCTGCACACGGTCAACCTGCTGCCGGATCACCCGGACTGCCTGCGCTGCATCAGTCAGCTGGCGCCGGGGGACGCCGTGGTCTTTCTTGGTCGCGGCGCGTGGATCGCCAACGGGTCCGCCGCCTGGTGTCGCAACTGGGAGAAAGTCGCCGTTGGCCTGTATGTCCTGGAGGATGACCTGGCCGCCAGTGGCCTGTCCGGGCAACAGGCGCCTGCGGTCGCCCCGCTCGACCTGCCCGGCTTTGTCGCATTGACCGAACAGCACGCGTGCCAGCGGGCCTGGTTCTGACATGGCGGACGCGCTGTCTCCCGCGGTCGATGCCGAGGGTTTCCTTTGCGACCTCGGCGCCTGGAGCCCCGATGTGGCCAGGGACATTGCCGCCCGGGAACAGATCAGCCTGACGCCTGCTCACTGGGAGATCATTGACCTCGTCCGCCGCTACTACCAGCGCTACGACAGCGCGCCTTCAATGCGGCCACTGGTGAAATGCTGCGCCAGCGAACTGGGCGCGGACAAGGGAAAAAGCCTCTACCTGCTCAGCCTGTTCCCCGGGTCGCCAGCAAAACTGGCCAGCAAGATTGCCGGCCTGCCCAAGCCCCCGAACTGCCTGTGAGCCCGCCAATGCAGCACAATGCACCGCCCGTCGCCCGTTACGCCGAGCTCCTGGACGCGAAGGTCGCAAGGACCCGGGCGCTGTTGTCAGCGCTGTCACCACCCGACCCAGTGGTCTGTCCTTCTCCGCCGGCGGGTTTCCGCATGCGCGCGGAGTTTCGCATCTGGCACGAGGGGGACGACAGCTTCTACGCCATGTTCGACCCGCGCGCACCGCGTGAGCCCCTGCGCGTGGATACCTTTCCGATAGCCTGTGCGTCGATACAGGCCCTGATGCCGCAGGTCATCGATCGCGTGAAAGCGGTACCCGACCTGCGTCGCAAACTGTTCCAGGTCGAGTTCCTGTCAACGCTGGCCGGCGACAGCCTGGTCACGCTGGTCTATCACCGCCCTCTGGACGGCGCCTGGGAAGCGCACGCGCAGGACCTCGCAAAAGCGCTGCAGGTCTCCGTGATCGGGCGCAGCCGCAAACGCAAAACGGTCATCGGTCGCGACCACGTCACGGAAACCCTGCACGTGGACGGCACACGCTACCGCTACCGCCAGTACGAACAGGCATTCAGCCAGCCCAACGCCGAGGTCAACACGGCCATGCTGGAGTGGGCGAGCGCCTGCGCCGCCGGCCTGGGGGGCGATCTCCTGGAGCTGTACTGCGGCAACGGCAACTTCACACTGCCGCTGTCGCGCCATTTCGGTACGGTCATTGCCACCGAGCTGTCCAAGGTGTCCATTGCCGCGGCGCAGCACAACCTGGTGGAGAACGGGATCGGCAACGTGCACATGATCCGGCTCGCCGCCGAGGAAGTGTCGCAGGCCCTGGCCGGTGCGCGTGAATTCCGTCGCCTGCAGGTGCTGCCGCAGCCGCTGGGCGAGTAT
>JAWLGG010000421.1:0-3349 GCA_041685155.1 Chromatocurvus sp. | reverse complement strand
CCAGGTGCGTCCTCCGCGCTGCCGACCGCACGGCGCTCAGCCGCCAGCTTGATCAGGTGCGCGCTCATCGACAGCTGTGCCCAGCGATGCAGAGAAGGGTCGACGTCGTCATAGACCACCTTGACCAGTTCATCGAGATCACAGCGGCCCAGCTTCGACAGACCGGCAACGACCTTGGCCTCACGCAGCTGCCGGTGGCGCACCAGGCGCGCAATCTCCCGCCCGCTGTCCTCGATCAGGGTGCCATGCCCCGGCGCCACGCACCTGATGGGATAGTGCAGCAACCGCTGCAGCGAATCGATATAGGCGGCCATATCACCCCCTGGCGGAATGATCACCACCGTCGACCCCTGCATGATGTGATCGCCCGCAAACAGCACGCCCTCGGACTCCAGCAGAAAGCAGTAATGATTGCTGACGTGGCCCGGCGTGTGGATGGCCAGTAGCGACACTTCCGGCGTCTGCACGCGATACTCATGATTCAGTACCGTTGTAGGCACGAAGGTTTCGTCCTGGTGGCTGTCATTGGCCGGCAGCGCGCCGTAGACTTCGGCCCCGGTCGCCTCTGCGACCGCATGCCAGGCGGGCGAATGGTCAGGGTGGGTGTGGGTGCAGGCGATGGCGCGGATTCTGCCAGCGCCGGCCGCCAGAATGGCATCGATGTGTGCCGGAAGCGCCGGACCCGGATCGACCACGATGACCTCGTCGTGACCCAGCAGATAGGTATTCGTCCCCGGACCGGTCATGGGTCCGGGATTGGGCGCAACAAGACGGCGCACCAACGGCGTGATCTGCTCGGGACGGCCAGGCTCCAGCATGGGTCGACCTCCTAAATGAGCTGCGGGATGGGCACGACCGGGTCGACATCGGCGTCGTAGTCGACGCCCTCCACCTCAAAGCCGAACAACTGCAGAAACTCGCGGCGGTAGCCGACGAAGTCGGAGAGCTCGTGCAGGTTCTCCGTGGTGACCTGCTGCCACAGCCCAGCCACCTCGGCCTGCACCGCGGGATCCAGTTCCCTGCCGTCGGCGCGCAGGCGCCCCTCATCGTCGAGCACGGGCTTGTCGCCATACAGGGAGTCGCGGAACAGGCCGTCGATCTGTTCGATGCAGCCCTCGTGCACGCCGCGCTCTTTCATTACCTTGAACAACAGGGCCAGGTAGATGGGCATGGCGGGGATGGCGGCACTGGCCTGGGTGACCACCGCCTTGAGCACCGACACCCGGGCATCGCCACCCTTCCTTGCGAGCCGATCGCGCAGGGTCAGTACGCGATGATCCAGATCTTTCTTGGCCGCGCCGATGGTGCCGTGCCAATAGATATCCCAGGTGATCTTCTCGCCGATATAGGTATAGGCGGTGGTCTTGCAGCCCTCGGCCAGGACACCCGCCTCATCGAGCGCCTCGATCCAGAACTGCCAGTCCTCCCCTCCCATGACGGCGACCGTGTTGTCGATCTCCTCCTGGGTGGCCGCCTCGATATGAAATTCCTGAATGGCTTCCTTGTCGGTGTTGACGCCCTTCTGCACGGTGTCCTTACCGACGGGCTTCAGTGTGGAAGCATGCACGACACCGGTCCTCGGGTGCTGGCGTCGCGGTGAGGCGAGGCTGTAGACCACCAGATCAACCTGTCCCATGTGCGCCTTGATCTCGTCGATTGCCCTCGCCTTGATCTCATCGCTGAAAGCATCACCGTTGATGCTGCGGGCGTACAGGCCCGCCGTCTCGGCCTCTGCGTGGAACGCGGCACTGTTATACCAGCCCGCAGACCCCGGCTTGCGCTCGCTGCCTTCCTTCTCGAAGAAGATACCCAGCGTGTCCGCACCACCACCGAAGGCCGCGGTAATACGCGATGCCAGCCCATAGCCCGTGGAGGCCCCGATCACCAGCACGCGCTTCGGCGCATCCGGGATCGGGCCGCGCTCACGGACATGGGCAATCTGCGCCCTGACGTTAGCGGCGCAGCCAGTCGGATGGGTAGTGGTACAGAGAAAACCGCGGACGCGGGGTTTGATGACCATGTTTCCTGGTTCCTGGGCTGCGGATCGAATTTTTGCACGAGTCTAGCACACCGTGAGAGTCAGTTCGGCCCCCCGGAGCCTGTCGCCCGTCCGCCCCCGGAACGAGGGTGGGGCATCGTTCCGGGGGCGGACGGGCGACAGGCTCATCGATGCACCGAGCGTGTTCAGGAGTCGGAGGGAGGTTACGGGCGGAACCGTGGGGCAAGGCTGAGCTGGTGCAGCGCTCAGATGGATGACGAACGTGAAGGCGCACGCAGTTGTCCCTGCGCATGGCGAACTGGCCAGGGAAAGTGAAAGCGGCAGACCGCCCGGAGGCCCTGTTCGCAGGGCTTTCCGGAACGATACTCTTCTCTCGTTCCCGAAAGCCCTACGAACAGGGCCCGCCAACCCACTCAACAACCCGCCTCTCGCCGTCAAGTTGAAACAGCAAATCCACGAGGCCCGGCAGATGCTCGAGGCAGTGCCGCGTCAGCCGCTCATAGTGATCGACAAAGCGCCGCAATTCCGCATCGGACATGACGCGGGAACCCGGTGCCCCCGCGGGCAAGGTCTCAGCCAGCCTACGCTCCTGCTCCCGGCGCCATCGGTAGACACAGGCGAAGTCCGGGGCGCGGAGCATGACCCACCGGTCGATGCGCGGATACAGGGGCAGGAAGTGTCTGCCGAGAGCATCGTTGACGTAGCGGCGCCAGGCGCCGTCGGCGTCCTCTTCCGATTCGAGCCTGTTCACCGGCGGCTGCAGTGACGATTGCGGCCGGGCACCGAGGCACCAGCCCTCGAGCAGGACGATGTCCACGGGGCCGACAACCCGGTCCCGGCGCGAGGACGGTATGCGGTCATCCGACGCCTTGTCGAATCGGGGAATATCGACGCTGTCCGCCGCGCCGGCGCCCTGCAGCGCATCGAGCGTCCGCCGTAACAGGGGCATGTCATGGGTTCCCGGCACACCGCGGGTTGCGAGCAGGGGATGCACGGCCTCCGCGAGCTGCCTGCGCTCCTCGCGCGTGAGGTAGAAGTCGTCCAGGGACAGCACCACCGCATTGCAGCCGTGAAGCGCATGCAGGCGGGAAGCGAGATAATCGCACAGGGTGCTCTTGCCCGACCCCTGGCAGCCGTTGACACCGACCAGCAGCGGCCGTCCGGCGCCAGCCGCATCGCATTGCAGGTGCTGCACCAGCGGATCAAACCAGCGCACCGCACTGTCGAGGTAGCGCAATGGCAAACCGTGTCGCCCCAGGAAATCGCCCTGCCAGCCGCCAGGCCGTGATTGCCCGGACCGGCCCGAGCGGATCATGCCCCACCCTGTCCGCTCGGGCCGGTCCGGGCAAT
>JAWLGG010000420.1:0-3351 GCA_041685155.1 Chromatocurvus sp. | reverse complement strand
CGACATTCGTAAAATATGATGTGGCTTTATCCGGTCATTTACCGAGATCATCATCAAGCTCCTGCATCAAGCTTTCGTAACTGTATTCCGCGGTTCCGCTCGCAATGCCTTCGCGAAGGAGACCTCGAAGGGTTTCGACTTTCTGCTGCTCATCCTCCAACATTCGCAATCCTGCGCGAATCACTTCACTCGCCGAGTTATACCGACCCGCGGAGACCTGCTGGGCAATGAACTGATCGAAATGACTGCCAAGACTGATACTTGTGTTTTTCATCAAGGACACTCGAAAGTTACCAATAACTACTAAATTATGGTAACTCGATAATTCTGGGTCAAGCGCTAGATGGCGTCAGGTGGCCCCGACAGGCCTGTCCTGCATGGACCAATGAACACCGGCCTGCAAAGAACCGGCAAACCGTGACCCCTCCCACAGATTCACCGAGCCCTCCGACTACCCCACTAACCACACCTGCCATTACAGGTACAATCCCTAAGTCATAATGAACTCACCCGCACGCGCAGGGCACCCACCACGTGTTGAGCAATATCAGTCTGTTGACCTACGGCCTTGCCGGCATAGCCTTCACGCTGATCAGCGCGCTGCTGCTGGTGCGCTGGCACGTCAAGCCGCTGGGCCCCAGCCTTACTGTAGCCTGCGGACTCACCACAGCCTGGTCCGTAACTATCGCCCTGGGAACGCTTCCTGACTTCCCCCCACTGCGTCTTATTCGGGTTGCTGAACTGGTGCGCAACGCCGCCTGGGTATTTTTCCTGCTGCAGCTGCTTAGCCTGCAGACTGGCGACAACCCCTGGCGCTGGCATGGGCGCAGATGGTTGCGGGTTTTTCTGCCGGTAGCGCTCGCCACACTTATCTTGCAGATCCTGCCTGCTCTTCCCAAGGGGCTTGTGCCAAGTGCACTGTTGACTCAGCACCACGACTTGATGCTCTCCGTCTGGCTGATACTGGCGATTGCGGCGCTCGTTCTCATAGAACAGGTTTACCGTAATGCTGCGGGCGGGGAGCGTTGGTCGCTGAAGTTTCTCTGCCTCGGCCTCGGAGCTCTATATGCCTATGACTTTTTTATGTACGCCGAGGCACTGCTGTTCCGACAGCTTGACGCGGTACTCTGGCAGGCCCGCGGCCTCGTAGCGGCACTGATAACGCCCTGGCTGGCACTTGGCATCGCCCGCAACACGCAATGGCGCATGGATCTACACGTGTCACGTCACGTGGTCTTCCACACCGTCACTCTGATGGGCGCTGGCCTGTATCTATTGGGCATGTCGGTAATTGGCTACTTCATCAAATACCTAGGCGGCACCTGGAGCGGAGTGCTGCAGGTGGGGTTTCTTGTCGCCAGCGGCGCACTGTTGGCCAGCCTGTTGTTCTCGGGAAAACTGCGTGCTCGCCTCCGCGTGTTCCTATCGAAACACTTTTTCAGTTATCGCTACGATTATCGCGACGAGTGGCTCAAATTTACCCAATCCCTGGCTGGCCTCTCGGGCGATGTTGCGGAGGGCATCATTCGGACTATGGCGCCACTGGTGGCGAGCCCTGCGGGTCTCCTTTTCAGCACGGTGACAGACGAGAAACCACGGCTGCTCGCACACTGGCAAATGCCCCCACCAGCGGGCTGTCGCGATAATCTGGGCAACCTTCCCGGCTGGGTGGCGCGCAGCGACTGGGTCGTGGATTTGCGCGAGCGGCAAAGCAGCGCGGATCTCTATGAAGGATTGTTGCTACCAGACTGGCTGGAGCGGAGCGATGAGCTATGGCTGGTGATACCGCTTGTATTCGGCGAACGCCTGGAGGGACTGCTGCTCCTCAAACGCTCCAATTTCAAGGACAGTCTGAACTGGGAAGACAGGGATCTCCTCAAGACCGCCGGGCGCCAGGCCGCAAGCCACCTCGCGCAGCACCTCGCCAGCCAGGCGCTCATTGAAGCCCGTCAGTTCGATGCCTTCAACCGCCTGTCCGCCTATGTAGTGCATGATCTGAAGAATATCCTCGCCCAACAATCCCTGATCATCTCCAATGCGGCGAAACACCGCGATAACCCTGCTTTTATTGACGACATGATCGTCACCATAGAGAACTCGGTATTGCGCATGCAGCGGCTAATGGAGCAGATGCGCTCCGGGGTACGCAGCGTTGATGCCGAGCTCGTGGAGATGGCCGCCATGCTGCAAACCGTGATCCAGCGCCGCGCCAGCGTCCGACCTGCGCCGGTGGGTATCATTGATCCGGGGGCTGATTGTTCCGTTGAAGCGGACCGCGAGCGGCTGAGTACGGTGTTCACGCACCTGGTACAGAATGCCCAGGAGGCCACCGACCCCGACGGCGACGTCCGTATTGTCATGACCTGTGACAGTGGCTCCGTGCGGATCGACATCCTCGACACAGGGCGCGGCATGGACGCGACATTCATGCGCGAACGCCTTTTTCGCCCCTTTGAATCCACTAAGGGCCTTACCGGAATGGGCATCGGCGTTTTTGAAAGCCGCGAATATATCCGACTGATCGGCGGTGACATAGAGGTCGAGAGCAACCCTGGCAAGGGTACCCGCTTTACCGTCACTCTCCCGACGGCAACGGTCACGGACTCAAGATGAACATTCGAAGTGGTGCACAGACTGATCCACCAGGCGCAACACAGGACCCTGAAATGCAAAAAGACAGCAACAAGCCCCTACTGGTCGTGGAAGACGATAAAGGCCTGCAAAGCCAACTACGCTGGGCCTTCGATGGCTACGACGTGGTTGCCGCCGGCGACAGAGCCGAGGGGATCACCATGCTCCGCCGCCACCAGCCCGGCGTTGTGCTGCTTGACCTCGGCCTTCCGCCCGACCCAGGCGGAGTCAGCGAGGGGCTCGCGACACTCAGCGAGATCCTATCACTCGCCCCCGAAACCAAAGTGATTGTCGTTACGGGTGACAACGACCGCGGTAACGCTGTGAAAGCCATTGCCGGAGGGGCCTATGACTTTCACCAGAAGCCAGCAGACGCGGAATTGCTGGCCCTGCTGGTGGACCGCGCGCAACATGTGTACGAACTGGAGATTGACAATCATCGGCTCCAACACGCCGAGCGGCACGAGCCACTGGCCGGTATCATCGCGACCAGCCCGGAGATGCTCAAGGTCTGCCGAACGGTAGAAAAAATCGCGCCTACCGATATCACTACACTTCTGCTCGGTGCCTCGGGCACCGGCAAGGAGCGTTTTGCTCGCGCACTGCACGAATTGAGCCCACGGGCCGGCAAAAGAATGGTTGCAATCAACTGCGCCGCAATCCCCGAAAATCTCCTTGAGAGTGAGTTGTTCGGTTATGAGAAGGGGGCTTTCACCGGCG
>JAWLGG010000419.1:0-3360 GCA_041685155.1 Chromatocurvus sp. | reverse complement strand
GGAGTTACCCCGCCTCCGTGGATCAGTTTCAGCGCGAGGAGCGTCTCTGGCCGCGTTGGCTACCCGCAGCAGATCTGGCGGGATAGCTATTGCTGGCGCTCTGTGTTCCGGGGGCGTCAGTCCTTGGGGGATTTGTCGTACTACTTATTGGGGCTGTAAGGTTTGTCGTGAAAGACAGACTCGGAAAGTCAGGCGCAACTGGCTGAGCCATTCTCCACATCCTTCAGTCGCACTTGATTTTTGGTCAAGATCCCACAGTAAACAGTGCCGAAGGAATCTCGGAGACTACCGGTGAAACGACCTACCAAACTGCCTACCGAAAACAAAAGCATTTAGTGCAACGGAGTGCGACAGCATGCCGCAGGCGGGGGAATAAAAAGAGGCTTTCAAATCAAGGCGTTGGGCAAAAAAATGCTTACGGATCAATGGGATAGGGCGGCTATCCGGCAGCCTCTCTCACCGCCATTATTTCATTGCAATCGGGTGCTACGACTCAGGTTCCGGCGAATCGCCGAGGGCTCTCAGCTGTCCGTTTCTGCGGAAACGTTTCTAGAAATCACTTTAACTATTCGGCCCGATACAGCCTGTTGAGAGTGGTAAGCGCTGGTCACTTTCGATCCCGTTCGTTCATCCATGACGCCGGCTTCCTTCAACGTCTTTTGTTGCGGATCAGTCGTCGGCGCGAATGATCAACCAGACAACGCCATGCTGAAGTGCATAGAGCGACGCCTCTCTGAGCGCATTCGCACCGGCCTCTACTTGCCACATCTGAAAAAAAGCACCCCCGAAAGCGCCGAAAATCCCGAACCAGACTATGATGGCCAGACCGGTACCGGCGAGCACGTAGGTTTTTGCCCCATTGAAATCTTCGCTGCTCCCGTTGCGCCTCACGAACAGGTCAATGGCGCCCTTTCCGGCCAGTAACCCTGCGACAAGTTCAAGAAGGATGATTACCCAGAGCATCACCTTCACAAGGATCGGTGACGTGACAGCGAAAGCGAAACTGTTGGGGTAGGCCTCGTGGCCCTCCATCGCTGTCATCGTGCCGACGAACCATTCGGCCGATCCAAGGTTCATGATGTTCTGGATTGCGTAGAACAGGCAGAAAAGCGCTGCGAATGTTGCAAGTGCTATCTTGATGTATCGGTTCATGTCTCCCCCTTGTTCTCATTATTGCCAGCTTTCACGCGCTCCGGCTGCACCTGATACTGCCAGCCCTTGCCGCTTCTGCCCGGTCAGAGAACTTCCGCGACAGGCGATTTCATTCGAAGCTCAGTTCGCCCAGTACTGCCGCGATCAGCGTGGCGATAAGAATAGCGCCGATGGCGAGGATCACGAATTGGAAGGCCAGGGCGGCGCTTCCCAGAATGACACCGCCAGCCGCAACCCGCAGCGGCTCGTGCAACGCGAGACTCACAACGGCGAGGATAATGGCCAACCCGGCCATGACGCCCGTGGCGACACGGGAAACCCTGTCGAGGTCCCAGCGTGAGGACGTATCGGCAATGGGTGCTGGAGTAGTATCCTCACCCTTGAGTGCAGCGATTGTTGCATCACGTATTGCGACGGCCTTCTGGGCTACCGTCGTTTCCAGGGATGGCTGCTCCGTGAAAGGTCCTCCCCAGAAGTGCACGATTGCCAGTAATAATGCCGCGGCACCCAGGATAATCCCGATCATCCCGACTACAGGTTGTTTGCGGTGTGCAACCTCTTGCATGGCATCTTCCTTCGACGGACGCATCAAGTTTCTCAGTTTTTTTCTTTCGCAACCACCGTAGATGGGCATGAGGTAGTTGTCGGCATTGGTGTTCCATCGGGCGATGAACAGTGGACTCGCCTGGCAATCATGCACCGGTAGCGGACTCATGTGCTCAGGCCCTGCTCGCCGTCCCGTGAATCTCCTCGATCATTTCCCCCAGCAGCGCCTCTGGGAAGTCATGACCCATGCCGGGAAACACCTTGAGTGAGGCGTCCGGCAGGTGACGTGCGGTATCGAGGCCGCACTCGAGCTTTACCAGGGGGTCGGCATCGCCGTGGATCACCAGCGAGGGTATGCTGATGCTGCCCAGCAGCCGGCGCCTGTCCGCAGCGACGATGGCAGCGGCGAGCTGTCTTGCCACGCCGGCCGGGTAGTAGCCGCCGCGCTGGAAGGCGGTGGCCGCAGCCTCGTGGAGTTCGTCATCGCTCTTCGGGTATGCCGGGCTCTGTACTGCCTTGCGCACCCGCACGTTGCGGGCAATCACCGATTCCGGATTCAGCGGATCATCCGGTTTCATCAGCAGCGCGCGCGTTGCGTGCCGATCGGCCCGCGGCAGTGAGCGGTTGCCGGTAGTCGACATGATGGAGGTGAGGCTCAGGGTCCGCTGCGGAAAGCGTGCCGCCACGAGCTGGGCGATCATGCCGCCCATGGATGCGCCGACAACATGCGCGCGCTCAATGCCGAGCGCATCCAGCAGGCCGATGGTGTCCTCGCTCATGTCGTCGAGCGTGTAGGGCACCGGAGGCATAAAGCGGAGCATGCGCAGGCCGGCGAGCAGCGGAATATTCGGCGTTACCGCATCCTCCAGCCGCGTTGACAGTCCGATGTCCCGGTTGTCGAAGCGGATGACGCGGTAGCCGAGGCCGGCGAGTCCCTCGCAGAACGCATCGGGCCAGCCTGTCAGCTGTGTTCCGAGGCCCATGATCAGCACAATGGCCGGCGCCCCATGATCGCCGAAGGATTCGTACTCGATCTCGATACCGTTGGCCGCTATGCGGGTCATTTGCTCTCTCCGTTGTTGCTGTTGGCAGCGTTACCGCAGCGTCCCGGTCCTGGCCGGCAAGACTACACCAGCGACCGTGTGCTTGCATCCGCCCGGTGCTTCGCCGATAGTCGCGCGTCGTCGCCGCAGCCGCGGTCAGGAGGACCAGGGGAAATGTCGTGAAATGGATTGCGGATAGTGCTGCCGCAAGCAGATCAGGATGGGTATTGACCGCCGTGACAGGGTTCAGCCTCATCGCCGCCGACGCCTTTGGCGCCGGGGATATCACCCTGCGACCGCGTGTGCAGGCGGGTCTCATCGCCAATGACAGTGGGTCAACGAACGTCTTTCCCAGCGGGTTTCTTGCCTTCGACGAGGGCTTCAATCTCAATCGTGCGGAACTGCTTCTCGAGAAGGCACCGCGTGGCAACCTGAATCCGCGTATCGGACCGTTTCCAGGCGCGAAACCTGACGCTGCCGACTGGGGTTTCGAGGTCAACCTGCGCTATGGCACGGATGCGGCGCTGACCTTCGGTCTTGATGACGACCTCCCGGTGAATGAGGGGAAGAAGACGCTCTGGCTGCTGCCGCAGTGGTTCGCCAGTGCCTATCTGCCCTG
>JAWLGG010000418.1:0-3365 GCA_041685155.1 Chromatocurvus sp. | reverse complement strand
AGCCTGATCACCGGCCTGACCATGATCTACGTGATCGGCGAGCCGGTGGCCGCGATACTCGCTGGCCTGACCAGCTTCCTGGCCACCAGGGGAATGATCAGGATCGGCTTGAGCGATTCGACGCTGGACGGCAGCTTGACGTGTCGCGCTACCGCCAACGCCACATAGCCGGCCAGGAAGCCGGCCAGAATACCGCCGATGAAGCCGGCCTCGATATTGGCCGCCAGCATGCCACCGATCATGCCCGGGGCGATGCCGGGGCGGTCGGCGATGGAGTAGGCGATATAGCCTGCCAGCACTGGAATCATCAGGGCAAAGGCGGAGCCTCCGCCGATCTGCATCAGTGCGGCAGCCAGGGTGCCCTCCTCCTGGAAAGCCTCGATACCGAACACGAAGGAGAGCGCGATCAGCAGGCCTCCGGCCACCACCATGGGCAGCATGAAGGAGACCCCGGTAAGCAGGTGCTTGTAGACCCCCACCTCCTTGAGGCTCTTCTGGGCGCTGTTGGACGCGCCGCCAGGGGCGCCGACGACACTCTCCACCGCGGCGTTTTCCAGGGCTGCCTGGATGGTGAGCTTGGCCTTCTTCAAGGCGTTGCCGGTGGAGGTGCGATAGATGCGCTTGCCGGCGAATCGGGTGGGGTCCACCTCGATATCGCAGGCCAGGATCACCAGGTCGGCCTCGGCGATCTCCTCGTCGGTGAGCGCGTTCTGGGCGCCGACGGACCCCTGGGTTTCGACGCGGATCGCGTGGCTCAGGGACTTGCCGGCCTCGCTCAAGGCTTCTGCGGCCATGAAGGTATGCGCGACGCCGGTCGGGCAGGCGGTGACGGCGACGATCCGCCGGCCGCCGGCGGCCGGCGTCGAGCTCGTTGCCGCGGCGTCGTTGGGGGGCAGGTACTCGCCTGCCTCGCGGCCGGCCCGCTCGAGGAAAGCCGTCGGGTCAGGCAGCGCTTCATGGATGGGCGCCTGAAACAGGCGCTTGTCGCGAAAACGCTGGGGCGCGGGAACGTGGTCGGCAGCGACCACGATCAGGTCGGCTGCGGCGATGGCCTCTGCCGACACAGGCTGCAGCGCTTCGAGTTCGCTGTGCATCTCGACGTTCGCCTGCCAGCCGAGGCGTTGGGCAGCCTGTTCGAGGCGGCGGGCGGCAAGAAAGGAAGTGGCCATGCCGCTGGGGCAGGCAGTGATGAGAATGACGTTCATGCGAGGGTTCCTCCAGCGTCTACGTCATTGAGGCGACGCACGCGGGTTTGTTGTTGAAGCTGTGGTAGGTCGTCGGCGTGGGGGTTACCGACCCCGACATGGCGAACGGATTCGGCAGAGAGTGCCGTGGCCAGGCGCAGTGCCTGTTCCGGTGAGTGACCGGACATCACCCCGTGCAGCAGGCCGGCGAGCAGGGTGTCGCCGGCACCCACGGTGCTGGCGACGGTCAGGCGGGGGGGAGTCGCCTGCCAGGCGCCCCGCTGGCTCACCCACAGCACGCCGGCAGGGCCGGAGGACACCACGGCCTCCTCGACCCCACTGGCATAGAGCCGTAGCGCCCCGCGCAGCCATGCCTCGGGGGTGTTCAGGGCACTCCCGGTCCAGGCGGCGAGTTCCTGCTCGTTGGGTTTCACCGCCGTGGGACGGGCGGCGATGGCCTGGATCAATGCCTCGCCGCTGGTGTCGGCCCACACCGGCAGGCCGGCCCGGCGTAGCCGGGTGATCAGCTCGGCGAGATCGACGGGCGTGACCCCGGGTGGCAGGCTGCCGGCGATCACCACCGCGGCGGGACGGCGTGATGGATCGGCGATGAGCTCGTCGAGCCACGCAAGCAGATGCTGCCAGGCGTTGGCGTCGATGGTGGCGCCCGGGCCGTTGATATCGGTGACCCGTCCATCGGCCTCGGCGAGCTTGGCGTTGATGCGGGTTTCGCCCGGTACGCGCAGGAAGGCGTCCACCACGCCCATCGCCTCGAAGGCGCGCAGGAAGGGACCATCGTTATCGCCGCCGAGAAAGCCGGAAACCGTGACATCGTGGCCGAGATCGACCAGTACCCGGGCGACGTTGACTCCCTTGCCGGCTGCCGTCAGGTGCGTCTCGCGAGTGCGGTTGACCACGCCGGGTACCAGCTGATCCAGGCCGATGCAGAGGTCCAGGGCTGGATTCAGCGTCAATGTGAGGATGCGAGCCATCAGCGCATCTCCAGGGCGTCGCGAACCGCCGTGCTGGTGGCCTGGGCCAGGGCGAGATCGGCCTGGGTGCGGGCCTCCTCGAGGTCGAATTCACGTAGCCGCGCCTTGACCAGTGGCACCTGGCGAGCGCTCACCGAAAGCTCGTCGACGCCCAGGCCCACCAGAACCGGGATGGCCATGGGATCGCTGGCCAGTTCGCCGCATACCCCGACCCATTTGCCGTTGGCGTGGGCTGCCGTAACGGTCATCTCGATCAGGCGCAATACCGCAGGATGCAGGCCGTCGGCTTGAGCGGAGAGTGCCGGGTGGTCGCGGTCGATGGCCAGGGTGTACTGGGTCAAGTCGTTGGTGCCCACCGAGAAGAAGTCGACCTCGGTGGCCAGTGCCGGCGCGAGCAGGGCGGCCGACGGGACTTCGATCATGATCCCGAGTTGCACGTCGCCGGCACGCTCGGCTTCGGGGATCTCCTCGAGCAGTCGATCCAAGATGGCCCTGGCCGTGCGGAATTCAGCGATGTCTTTGATCATTGGCAGCATGATGCGCAGCGGACGGGGCTTTCCAGGCACGGGCGCAGCCGCGATCAGCAGGGCGCGCAGCTGGGTCTTGAGAGCCTCGGGCCGGGTGAGCATCAGGCGGATGCCTCGCAGGCCGAGAAAGGGATTGTCCTCCTTGGGCATCGGCCAATAGGGCAGCGGTTTGTCGCCGCCGACATCCAGGGTGCGTGCGACCAGCGGGCGGCCGTCCAGCGCGTCGAGAGCTGCACGGTACTCGTCGACCTGGGTAGCGAGGTCCGGCTCCTGGGCATGGGCCATGAACAGGAACTCGGTGCGCAGCAGCCCCACGCCTTCGGCGCCTCGCTCCACGGCGTCGGCGGCATGGACGGTATTGCCCAGATTGGCGGCGACCTCGACGCGATGTCCGCAGCGAGTGCGGGCCTCCTCGAAGCGGGTATCCCAGGCCGCTGCCTCACGCTGCTGTCGTGCCGCCAGCCGCTGTTCGGCGGCCTGGCGATGCTCGGCCGAGGGTGTCGGCGTGATACGGCCGCGCTCGCCGTCGAGAATCAGTTCGGTACCGTCGGCGAGGGTCAGTATCCGCGCGCCGGCACCGACCACGGCTGGAATGCCCAGCGCCCGGGCGAGGATGGCACTGTGGGCCGTTGCACCGCCGCGGGCGGTGAGCAGGCCGCGCA
>JAWLGG010000027.1:0-13944 GCA_041685155.1 Chromatocurvus sp. | reverse complement strand
ATGTAGGCGCCGCGGCCGCTGAACAGGCTGGTCAGGGCCCAGGCCAGCAGCGCCGCCGCCACGCAGAGGATGCCAGCGACAAGCAGCGGGCGGCGCGATAGCGCACTGGCGCAGAGCACTTCATAAAAGACATAGCTGCCGGCAATGAAGGCAAGGCCCAGGCCGATGGCCGCCGCTGGCGAAAGCTCGGCGACCCGGGGGTCCACGAGGTAGGACTCCGCACCGAGGTAGTAGATGATGGTCAGTAGAACCATGCCGGTGAGCCAGGTACTGTAGGCTTCCCACTTGAACCAGTGCAGTGTCTCCGGCATCGCCTCGGGCGCGAGGCGATACTTTGCAACCTCGTAGATGCCGCCGCCGTGTATCGCCCAGAGGTCACCCTTGATGCCCCTGTCCCGCTTCCATGCCGGGGGTTCCTCGAGGCTGTTGTCCAGCCACATGAAGTAGAACGACGCGCCGATCCAGGCCACGCCTGTTATCAGGTGCAGCCAACGGAACAGCAGACTCAGCCAGTCGAGGACGTAGCTTTCCATGGCGTCAGGGGCTCCCTGTCGAGCCGGGCGAGGCGGCATTGCGGTGGTGCACGCAGCGGCCGCCGGACCAGGTCTGTCGGATCGCGCGGTCATCCCCCAGGGTGCTGAGAACGAACAGCATTTCCCCCAGGTCGCGACAGTGCGGCAGCCGGAACGCGAGCAGCGGTGTGCAGGCGGTATCCATGATAACGAAGTCCGCCTCCTTGCCGGGAGTGAAGTTGCCCACGGTGTCTGCGAGGTCCAGTGCCTCGGCGCCGCCGAGTGTCGCCAGGTAGAAGGCCTTGAAGGGCGACAGGTGCTCGCCCCGCAGTTGCAGCACCTTGTAGGCTTCATTAAGGGTCTGCAGCAGGGAGAAGCTGGTGCCGCCGCCGATATCCGTGCCGAGCCCCACGTTGACGCCGTGGTCGCGGGCGCAGCCGAGGGGAAACAGCCCGCTCCCGAGGAACAGGTTGGACGTCGGGCAGAAGGCCACGTTGCTCTGGCTCTGCGCCAGCCGGGCCCACTCCCTGTCATTGAGATGTATGCAGTGGGCGAACACGCTGCGCCTTCCGAGCAGGCCGGCAGCGTCATAGGCGCCCAGGTAGTGCGGCGCCTGCGGGAAGAGGCGCTCCACCCAGGCGACCTCGTCCAGGTTTTCGGACATGTGGGTGTGCAGGTAGACCCCCGGATGCTCGCGCAGCAGCTGGCCCGCCAGCGCCAGCTGCGCGGGCGATGAGGTCGGCGCGAAACGCGGCGTCACGGCATAGCGCAGTCGGGCGCGACCGTGCCAGCGCTCGATCAGCTGCCTGCTGTCGCGGTAGCTGCTCTCGGCGCTGTCGCGGACGCTGTCGGGGCAGTGCCGGTCCATCATGGCCTTGCCGGCGATCATGCGCAGATTGCGCCGTTCGCAGGCGCTGAAGAAGGCATCCACGGAAGTGGCATGGACACTGCCGAAAACGAGTGCAGTGGTCGTGCCGTTGCGCAGCAGCTCGTCCAGGAAGTGCTCCGAGACGGCGCTGGCGTAGGCGGGGTCGGCAAATTTCGCCTCTGCCGGGAATACGTATTTTTCCAGCCATTCCAGCAGCTGCTCACCGTGCGCACCGACCATTTCCATCTGCGGCAGGTGGATATGGGTGTCGATAAAGCCGGGCAGGATCAGCGCATTGTCGTGCACGTGTACAGCACAGTCCGGCGGTAGCTCCGGCAGCAGCGCCGACGCCGGACCCGCGCGCTGCACGCGGTCCTTGTCGATGACCAGCAGTCCGTCCGGGTAGTGTTCCCAGGCGGGTTCCGGCGATGCGCTATCCGGGTCCCGCAGGAAGTGCAGCAGGGCGCCCCTGTGCGCCTGGAGCGTCATCGGTCGCCGTCGACGTCAGTGGCGACCAGCGTCACGGCCGTGGGCAGCTCGATCTCGTCGCAGTTGTCGTTGGCGCGGTCATCGCCGATGCGGTCGATAACGATGAAGTCGCCGCGACCCAGTGCCAGAAGGTAATGGTGCCAGGTGCCGGCCCTGTAATTGATACTCTGCCCGGGCGCGGCGAGGAAGGCGCGCAGGCCATCCGGATCAAAGGTGCCCGCCGGCGCCACGACGATGGCAAAGGCCACGCTGGACACATTGATGAAGGCCTGGCTGCCAAGGGGATGCCGCTCCATGCGGCGCAGGGTGAACGGCAGGCTGACCGGCCGGGCGCGGAAAATGCTGAACCCGACCTGCGCTTCCTGCACGGCCTCCTGGCTGCGTGACGCAGCGGGCGCAGAAGCCGCGCAGGTCGCGGTGGCGGGCAGCGCCTGCGCACGCGCAACGTCGTGGTAGCGACGTGTCTGCCCGTCATTGATGTCGTACTCCCGACGCGCAGCCCCGGGCTCGATGATCTCGCCAAAGGGGGCGAACGCGGCGGCAGACAGGGGCTCCAGCGCCAGGGTCCGTGCACTCGGGTGGACGCTCATCAGCTGCCCCGATAGGTGCTGTACCCAAAGGGTGCAAGAAGCAGTGGAACGTGGAAATGTTCGCCGCCGGCCGGCAACTGGAACACCACGTCGACCCGCGGATAAAAGGCCGCTGCGCCGAGGGTGGCGAAATACTCGCCGGTGGCGAAGCGCATGCGGTAGGTCCCGGCCGGGAGTTCGAGGTCGGCGTCGCACAGGCCGCCGCTGACGCGACCGTCGTCGTTGGTGGTGGCGCTCGCCACGGGCGTCCAGCTGCCGTCGGCCTCCTCCCGGCACAGCGAGAGTGCTACGCCGGCAGCGGGTGTGCCGCGGGCGGTGTCGAGAATGTGTGTGGTGATCTGGCTCATGTCAGCTGCCCCAGTCGTATCTGAAAAATCCTGCGTTGCTCCTCCGCCGCGTTGGCGAGTTCCTGCGCGTGCGAGTTGTTCAGCCGCGCCTCCAGCAGCTGCAGCATCTCGGCGGCGCTCCTGCCGCTGGCGCAGACGATGAAGATGAAGCCGAAATGCGCCAGGTAGCGGGCGTTACCCCGGGCCAGGCGCTGCAGTGTCTCCTCGTCGGCCGCCGCGACGCCGGACTGCTCCCCAGCCGCCAGGGCGCGGGTATCGGCGTATTTCTCGCGCAGGCTGTCGATATCGCCGATCTGCGGATGGCCGGCAAAGGCCTCCAGGTAGTCGTCCTCGCCGAGCCCCGCCCAGACGCGGTCAGCCGCCTTGCGCAGCGCGTCGCTGTCGGCGTACGGTCGTCCCTTCACCAGCTGTTCGACCCAGCGCGAGCAGCTGCAGCAGCGGCGCAGGGCATCGGCTGCGGTGTGGCTGTCCGCAGCATTGAAGTCGTCGAGATTCACGCCAGTGCCTGCCAGTCGGGAAAGCCCAGCAGGCGCAGGCGGCTGACGCCGCCGTCGGGGAAGATATTGAGGCGTACGTGACTGAACTGCTCACTGCGATCGTGCACGAGCTCGTGCAGGAAGAGATGCTCCCGATCGGCAAACAGCCGCCGGGGAGGCAACAGGGTCTGCCAGGGAAGGTCTGCGGCCGCGAGAGCGTCACGCCCGGTATGCAGCGCCTCAAGCGTGACGTGGTGGGGGAAGTTGCCCTTGAAATGGGCGGTGTCGAGGATCACCTTGTGGATCGTGCCCGCTGCCCCGAGTCGGATGATGGCCCAGTCGTGGCCGCTGTCGCGTCGTCGCCGGGTTTCCCAGCCATCGCCCATGTTGACACCGCGGCCCGGCATGAGCAGGTTGTCCGGCGAACTGTAGAAGCGGTTGCTCACGGCGACGCCGCGGCCCCCGTGGCCGGCAGCGGCCAGGTCGATCAGCTCGCCGTCGATGAACTGCTCCCGGCGCAGCAGGGGCGTGCCCCAGGCGCGCAGGCGCGCCACGCCGCCGTCCGGGTAGATGCGCAGGCGCAGGTGGGTGCAGGCTCGGGGTTCGTCGGTCGCGGTTTCGATCGCGAAGAGGTTCTGGCTGTGGGCGCGCAGGGCGCTGGGGGGCATGAGCTCCTGCCAGTCGCTGCTGCTGTCGGGCTCCTCGTCCGTGAACAGGCCGTCGATTGCCGCATGCTCCGGGGCGTTGCCGCGGAAGTGGTTGGTGTCGATGTCCACGGCGAGCACGCTGCCCGGCGCGCCCAGACGCAGGATGCACCAGTCGTAGTCCGGCGTACCGGGGTCGCGGCGACCGAAGGAACGGCGCGATTCCCAGCCATCCATCCACTGGCCCGTGGAGACGAAGTGCCCCTCGCGGAAGATGCCCCGGCCGGGTTTTACCAGGTTGCCCGCCTCGGCAAACCACTCATCGCTGCAGGCTATGGCGCGGGCGCCGAGGCGCTCGTCGAGCAGGTTGATGTGCTCGGCGGCGATGGCTTCGGCGCGCGGGTCTACGGGGGGGGTGGCTTGGGTTTCGGGGGTGTCGGGTGTCATTGAGGTTTGGGTGTCGGTTGGGGGTTTGGGGTTTTTTGGGGTTTGGGTGCTGGCTGCGAGGGCTCGCTTTGCTCGCCTTTTGGGGTCAGGTCCGTCGGCGCTGGGGCGCCGGCAGACCAGACCCCGGTGCCGTCGGACCAGACCCCGGCGCCGGCGGACCTCACACCAGCGACATGATACTCGCTGATGAGCTGGGCGGCGATGGAGACGGCGACTTCCATGGGGTGCTTGCCGGGGACGTCGCGCAGGCCGATGGGGCAGTGGATCCGTGTGATATCGGTCTCGCTGTAGCCGCGGTGCTGCAGGCGCAGGCGGAAGCGGCGCCACTTGGTCTGTGAGCCGATGAGGCCGATATACCCGGCGTCGCCCCGCGCCAGAGCCTTTTCCGCGAGCGCGTAATCCAGTGGGTGTTCGTGGGTCATGAACAGGTAGAACGTGCCCGCGGGAAGGTCCGGAATCTCATCCACCGGCGCGTCGCTCACGCAGACGCTGATATTCGGCGCGACGCTGTCCGGGAACTCTGCGGCCCGGCTGTCCACCCAGCGCACCCGGCAGGGCAGGCCGCCGAGAATCGCCGCGAGCGCCCGGCCGACGTGGCCGGCGCCGAACAGGGCGACCTGCAGCGGCGCACCGGCAAAGCACTCGAACAGGACCTGGGTGTGCCCGCCGCAGCACTGGCCGAGTTTCGCACCCAGCGGAAAATCCTCGATGCGCTGCTGATCCTGCCCGCCGGCGAGCATCTCGCCGGCGATGGCCATGGCGCGGAATTCCAGGTTGCCACCGCCGATACTGCCCCAGTTGCCGTGCTCCGCAACGACCATCTTGGTCCCCGCCGCCCGCGGCGTGGAACCGCGGGTATCAATCAGCGTCACCAGCACGTGCGGCGTGCCCGCCTCGCGCAGCATGGCGCAGGCCTCGGTCCAGTGGGTATGTGTGTGTGCGCGGCTCCCGGTGCTCATGCCGTGAACTCCCGGGCGGCGCGGCAGGCGGCGAGCATGCGCTCGGGCGTGGCCGGCGCATCCAGTGGCGGGCTGAAGCGGTAGTCCGCCAGGCTGGCGGCGGCATCGCGCAGTGCGCAGTACACCGAGATCGCCAGCATCAGCGGCGGTTCGCCCACGGCCTTGGAGTGGAAGATGGTTGCCTCGACATTGGGGCTGTCAGGCAGCAGCTCCACATTGAATACCGGCGGTGTATCGCCGATCGCGGGTATCTTGTAGCTCGCGGGGCCAACGGTCATCAGCCTGCCTTCACCATTCCACACCAGCTCCTCGGTGGTCAGCCAGCCCATGCCCTGAATAAAGCCGCCCTCGATCTGTCCGAGGTCAATCGCCGGATTCAGGGACTGGCCCACGTCGTGGCAGATATCCACCCGGGTGACCCGGTACTCGCCGGTGAGAGTGTCCACCAGGACTTCGCTGACCGCCGCGCCGTTGGCGTAGTAGAAGAACGGGCGCCCCTGGGCGCGCTCGCGGTCGTAGTGAATCTTCGGCGTCCGGTAATAGCCGGTAGCCGAGAGAGACACGCGCTGCCGGTAGGCGAGCTGCACCAGCTCGGTAAAACTCAGGTGGCTCTCGCCGATGGCCACGGCGTTGTCGCGGAAGTGCACGTCGTTCTCCTCGACGCCGTACTCCCTCGCCGCCAGCGCAGTCAGTCGCGCCTTGATCTCGCGCGCGGCGTTGCGCGCGGCCATGCCGTTGAGGTCGGAGCCGGAGGATGCCGCCGTGGGCGAGGTATTGGGCACCTTGTCCGTGCGCGTGGCCGTACACTGTATGCGCGACAGGTCAATCTGCAGCTCGCTGGCAACCACCTGCGCAACCTTGGTGTACAGGCCCTGGCCCATTTCCGTGCCGCCGTGGTTCAGCTGTACGCTGCCGTCCGTGTAGACATGCAGCAGGGCGCCGGCCTGGTTCAGGGTCTGAATGGTAAAGGAAATGCCGAACTTCGCAGGCGTCAGGGCCAGCCCCTTCTTCATGACCGGGCTGTCGCGATTGTAGGCGCGGATCGCCTGGCGCCGCGCCCGGTAGTCGGCGGTCTTCTCCAGGCGGTCGATCAGGCCCGGGAGGATGTGCTGCTCGATGCGCTGCCCGTAGTGGGTGGTGTCGAAGCCGGGCGCGTCGCGGTACAGGTTGCGCTTGCGCACATCCAGCGGGTCGGCGCCGACATGCCGGGCGATATTGTCGAGGATGTGCTCGATGGCCAGCATGCCCTGGGGGCCGCCAAAGCCGCGAAAGGCGGTATTGCTCACCGTGTGCGTCTTCACGCGGTGGCCGACCACGTGGGCGTGGGGCAGGCAGTAGGCGTTGTCGACGTGAAACATGGCGCGGTCGACGATGGCATCGGACAGGTCCGGTGACATGCCGCAGCCGCCGGACAGCGCGATATCCAGCCCCTGCAGTTCACCGCCCTCGCCAAAGCCGACGCGATACTGGCTGAGGAAGTGGTGCCGCTTGCCGGTGGCGATGAAATCCTCTGCCCGGGCCAGGCGCAGCTTGACCGCACGGCCTGTGTGGTGGGCGAGCAGAGCGGCCAGGCAGGCCCACTGGTTGGCGTGGGTCTCCTTGCCGCCGAAGGCGCCGCCCATGCGCCGGGTATCGAAAGTGATCCGGTTCAGTGGTACGCCCAGGACTTCGGCCACCAGTTTCTGGCCCTCGGAAGGATGCTGGGTCGAGCTGTACACCAGCATACCGCCGTCCTCCTGGGGAAGCGCCAGGGATACCTGGCCCTCCAGGTACATCTGTTCCTGGCCGCCGATACGCAGGTCACCCTGCAGCGCGTGGGTCGCCGAGGCGATGGCAGCGGTGGCATCACCGCGCAGCTGGGTGTGGCTGGGACGTACGAAGGCCTGTGCCGTCAACCCATCCTCGATGCCGAGCAGGGCGGGCAGCGGCTCGATGTCAACGTTCGCCAGGCGCGCCGCGCGGCGGGCGGCGGCGTAGTTGGTGGCGGCCACCGCAAACAGGACCTGGCCGTGAAACTCGACCTCCTCGCCGATGCCGACAATCAGCGGGTCGCCGGGGAAGACCGGCCCGATGTCCGCGTGTCCCGCTATGTCATCGCGGGTGACCACGGCGACAACGCCCGGCGCGCCGCGCACTGCTTCGAGGTCGAGGCCGACCAGGCGGCCGCGGGCGACCTGGCTCAGCCCCACGTAGGCATGCAGGGTGTTGGCCGGTGCGGGCTGGTCATCGACGTAGGTCGCCGCACCGCTGACGTGTTTTGCCGCGCTTTCGTGCGCCAGTGCATTGCCCATGGCACCCGCGGGGGAGCGGGTGCCAGCGGATACGTCGTGCTCTGGCAGCTTACGCATACTGTGTAACCCGCACCGGGCCGATGCCCGTGTCCACGGTGTCGTAGTACAGCCGCTGCAGCAGTCCGGCGGCGGCGTCCAGGCGATAGGCCGCGCTGGCGCGCAGGTCGTCGATCGGCTGGAAATCCGCGCTGAGGGCGGCGCCGGCGTCGATCGCGGTCTGCAGGGTCCAGGGCTGGTCGAGCAGGGCGCGCTCACAGGCCGGCGCGCGGGCGGGGATCGCGGCCATGCCGCCGAAGGCGACCCGCGCCTGCCTGACCTCGCCCGCCTCGATGCACAGGCTGAACACGCCGCACAGCGCGGAAATGTCGTCATCCAGGCGCTTGCTGATCTTGTAGGCGCGGAGCTGGTCGCCAGGGGTCGGCAGTGGCACGAGGATGCGCTCGATGCACTCGCCGGGCTCAAGAGCGGTCCTGCGGTAGTCGAGAAAGAAGTCCGCGATGGGCAGATCGCGACTGCCGCGGCGCGCGCGCAGGCGCAGCTGCGCGTCCACGGCAAGAAGAAAAGGCGGGATATCGCCGATCGGGGATGCCGTGCCGATGTTGCCACCGAGCGTGCCCTGGTTGCGGATCTGTCGCGAACCCAGCCGCGCGAGCAGCTCTTCCAGATCGGGGAAATGCCTGCACAGCGCGTCGTGCGCCGCGGCGTAGGTGACCGCGGCGCCGATATGCAGGACGCCGTCCGCTTCCTCGAGCACCTGCAGTTCCGGCACCTTGCCGGTGTACACCAGCAGGTCGATCGACTGCAGCTGCTGCGTGATTTCCAGGTGCAGATCCGTGGCGCCGGCGACCAGGCGGGCATCGGGATGGTGCTCGAGAATGGCCGTGAGCTCGTTGATGCCGGCAGGCGCGACGTAGCGATGCCCCGCCCCTTCGAGGTCGATGTCGGCCGGATCCGCGGCCATCCGCCGCAGGGTTGCCGCCGTCTCGCTCTCGCGGCGTGAAAAGGCATCCTCGGCGCGTCCCGCGCAGGCGGCAATGGCGGCGTCTATGATCGGCCGGTACCCGGTGCAGCGGCACAGGTTGCCGCCCAGCGCATCGATCACCGTATGCCTGTCGGCGGTTTCCCTGCCTTTCCACAGGGCAAACAGCGACATGACGAAGCCGGGCGTGCAGAAGCCGCACTGCGAGGCGTGCGCCGTCACCATGGCCTGCTGCACCGGGTGCAGCGCGCCGTTCTCCGCCAGGTCATCCACGCTGATGAGCTGTTTGCCGTGCAGGTGGCCCACCGGCGTGATGCATGTGTTGATGGCGCGATACACCAGCTCCCCGCCCTCAAGGGTGACTGTGACCGCGGTGCACGCCCCGCAGTCGCCCGAGGCGCAGCCCTCCTTGGAGCCGGTCTTGCCGGCGTCCTCGCGCAGATAGTCGAGCACGCTGCGGTTCGGGTCGCTGTCGGCCAGACTGATGACGCGGGTGTTGTCGATAAAGGTCAGCAAGCGTCAGGCCTCCGCGCCGGCCAGCATGCCCGCGTGTTCCACAAAGGCAATCACCTCGGCAAGGCCGGTGCCGTCTTTCAGGTTGGTGAACACGAACGGCTGCTCTCCCCGCATCCGGCGTGCATCGCGGTCCATGACCGACAGGTCGGCGCCCACCAGCGGCGCAAGATCGATCTTGTTGATGATCAGCAGGTCGGACTTGGTAATGCCCGGGCCGCCCTTGCGCGGAATCTTGTCCCCCGCCGAGACATCGATGACATACAGCGTGAGATCCGACAGTTCCGGGCTGAAGGTCGCCGCCAGGTTGTCGCCACCACTCTCGATAAGCAGCAGCTCGAGCCCCGGGATCTCGGCCTGCAGCTGCGCCACCGCCGAGAGATTCATGGAGGCGTCCTCGCGGATTGCCGTGTGCGGGCAACCTCCGGTTTCCACGCCGACAATGCGGTGCGCGTCCAGTGCGTTGTGACGCTGGAGAAATTCCGCGTCTTCCCGGGTGTAGATATCGTTCGTGATCACACCGAGGTTATAGCGTTCTTTGAGCTGTTCGCACAGCAGGCGTACCAGGGCTGTCTTGCCTGAGCCCACCGGGCCGCCGATGCCTACGCGTAATGCCGGTTTCTGCATGTTGTCCTCCAGTCTGGTCGCGCCTCAGGAACGGAACAGGCGCGCGTGTTGCTGTTCATGGGCCGATGATGCCATGGCCAGGCCCGGCAGGCTTGCCCCGAGATCGTCGTCAGCGAGTGATCTGGCGTGCTCACAGGCGTCTGCAATGCGGGGCATCAGGGCGAGCAGATGCCGCTGCGCTGCGGTCTGGCCCAGCGGTACCAGCTTGGTTGCCGCAGTGACCTGGTTTTCCAGCCAGCTCCAGGCATAGCCCGCCAGCGCGTCGGCGGCCGGAATCCGCCAGAAGCTGCTGGCGCGGGCGAACTGGCTGACATAGCCCGGCGGGGCGTCAAGCGCCAGGTCGGGTGCCTCCAGGTCATTCAGCAGACGCCACAGGGCCACGCCCATCTGTTCATCCTCAAGCAGCAGCTCGCTGGTCTCGCGGCTGGCACGCAGCCAGTCGTTCCAGTAACTCAGCGCAGCGGCATCCTCGCGCTGCCAGGCGTTGAGGCAGCGCAGCAGCACCGGCAGGTCGGTGCGCGCCAGGCCCTCGGCGAGGAGCCCGGCGAGCCAGTCATCCAGTGCCCCCGGGGCCGACAGCCAGCCATCCTCAAGCGCAAACTCCAGACCCTGGGAGTAGGCGTAGGCACCGATGGGCAGGGCGGGACTGACCAGGTGCCACAGGTGCAGCGTCCAGTCAGTGCTCGCCATGGTGGTGGGTATGTGCCCTGTCCGTGTGATCGTGCGCGTGGTCGTGTTCACCAGCGTGCGAGTGGGCGTGCTGGTCGCTGCCGTGGGCGTGACGGTGCGCGCCTTTGCCGTGATAGGCGCCGTTCTCCGGGTTGAAGGATGCATTCATATGTTGCACGGCCAGGCCCAGTCCGGCAAGCATGTCATCCAGCACGTCGTCGCGCTGGTAGCGCAGCCGGCCGCGCTCGATGTCCAGTGGTACGTGCCGGTTGCCGAGATGGTAGGCGGCGCGGCTCATCAGCAGGGCATCGTCACAGCCGACCTCGCTGACCTTCTCGGCAGCGGCGCGCACCAGAACCCGGGTGCCGTCGGTGCAGAGCAGCCAGTCGCCATCGGCGAGGACCTCGCCGCGGGGCAGGAACCAGCCCAGTTCGCGACCGCAGTCGGTGCGGGTTCGATAGCGGCTCTTGCGGCGCTGGTCATAGGTCAGGGTCAGCCGCGGCGGGCCGCCGTCGGCCGTCGCAGCCGGCGCCTGGTCCGCGGGGAGGGTCTGCATCGCCTCTAGCATCAGAAGAGATGATAGCGCTGGGCCAGCGGCAGGACGCTGGCGGGTTCACAGGTCAGCAGCACGCCGTCGGCGCGCACCTCGTAGGTCTGTGCGTCCACCTCCATGTGAGGCTGGTAGTTGTTCAGCAGCATGTCTGCCTTGCGCACGCTGCGGCAGCCCTTCACTGCAACCAGGCGGCGCTGCAGGCCCAGGCTATCGTTGATGCCGGCATCCAGCGACGCGGCGCTGACGAAATTGACCGCGGTCTGGGTGCACGCCCGGCCGTAGGCGCCAAACATATAGCGGTAGTGCACCGGCTGCGGTGTCGGAATAGAGGCATTGGGATCGCCCATGGGCGCGGCGGCGATGGCGCCGCCCTTGATGATCAGCGCAGGCTTGACGCCAAAAAACGCCGGCGACCACAGGCACAGGTCCGCCAGCTTGCCCACTTCCACGGAGCCGACCTCGTGGGCGATGCCGTGGGCGAGGGCGGGATTGATTGTGTACTTGGCGATGTAGCGCCTGGCCCGGAAATTGTCGGCGTCGCTGTCCTCGGGCAGAAAACCGCGCTGCACTTTCATCTTGTGGGCGGTCTGCCAGGTGCGACAGATCACCTCGCCGACGCGGCCCATGGCCTGGGAATCCGAGGCGATGATGGAGAAGGCCCCGAGGTCGTGGAGGATGTCCTCGGCGGCGATGGTCTCCTTGCGGATGCGCGAGTCGGCAAAGGCCACGTCCTCCGGGATGTCCGGGTCCAGGTGATGGCAGACCATGAGCATGTCGAGGTGCTCGTCCACGGTGTTGACCGTGTAGGGACGCGTCGGGTTGGTGGAGGAGGGCAGGACGTTGTCGGCGCCGCAGGCCTTGATAATGTCCGGTGCGTGACCGCCGCCGGCGCCCTCGGTGTGATAGGTGTGAATGGTGCGCCCGGCGATGGCCGCCAGGGTGTCTTCCACAAAGCCGGACTCGTTCAGCGTATCGGTGTGGATGGCCACCTGCACGTCGTACTGTTCCGCGACGTTCAGCGCGTTGTCGATCGCCGCCGGCGTGGTGCCCCAGTCCTCGTGGAGCTTGAGGCCGAGCGCCCCAGCGGCCACCTGCTCCTGCAGCGCCTGTGGCAGGCTGGCGTTGCCTTTGCCCATATAGCCGAGGTTCATCGGGAATGCCTCCGAGGCCTGCAGCATCTTGCCGATATGCCACGGTCCCGGTGTACAGGTGGTGGCGTTGGTCCCCGTGGCGGGGCCAGTGCCGCCACCGAGCATGGTGGTGATACCGCTCATCAGGGCCTCTTCAATCTGTTGCGGGCAGATGAAGTGGATATGGGCATCGATGCCGCCGGCGGTGAGCACCTTGCCTTCTCCGGCAATGATTTCGGTGCCGGCGCCGATGGGCAATGTCACTCCCGGCTGCACGTCCGGGTTGCCCGCCTTGCCGATGCCGCTGATGCGCCCGTCCTTGACGGCGACGTCCGCCTTGACAATGCCCCAGTAATCCAGAATCAGGGCGTTGGTGATCACGGTGTCCGGCACCTGCGCGCAGGGCAGCTGGCCCTGTCCCATGCCGTCGCGAATGACCTTGCCGCCACCGAACTTCACCTCATCCCCGTATACTGTGTGATCGTCCTCCACGCGGATCCACAGCTCCGTATCGCCGAGGCGAACCCGGTCGCCGGTGGTCGGTCCGTACATGCCGGCGTAGGCGCGGCGGTCGATGCGGCTCATGCCAGTGCTCCCATGACGTCGCCGCGGAACCCGTAAACCTTGCGCTCGCCGGCATAGGCGACCAGGGTGACCTCGCGGGTCTGGCCTGGCTCGAAGCGGATGGCGCTGCCTGCGGGCACATCCAGTCTGTAGCCCCGGGCGGCATCGCGATCAAAGCGCAGCGCCGGGTTGGCCTCGGCGAAATGGTAGTGCGAGCCGACCTGGACCGGCCGGTCACCGCTGTTGCCAACGCTGATGGTCAGCGTATCGCGGCCGGCGTTTAGCTCAATCTCGCCGGGCTCAATGTGCATCTCTCCGGGTATCATCGATCGGGTCCCCTGTGCGTCATACGATCGGGTCGTGCACGGTCACGAGCTTGGTGCCGTCGGGAAAGGTGGCCTCCACCTGCACCTCGCGGATCATCTCCGGTACCCCCTCCATGACATCGTCGCGCCCCAGAATGGTGCGCCCTGCACTCATCAGGTCCGCCACGGATTGTCCGTCCCGGGCACCTTCCATGATGGCGGCGCTGATCAGGGCCTGCGCCTCCGGGTAGTTCAGCTTCAGCCCCCGGGCCCGGCGCCGCTCGGCGAGCAGGGCGGCGGTGAACAACAGGAGCTTGTCCTTGTCTCTGGGTGTCAGTTCCATGCCCTTTCCGTCTTGCGTTATCCAGGTTCAATACAACACCGTGACGGTGCAGTAAGTGTGCCAGCCGCTCTCTCTACCGGCTGCCGTGTCAGGTGTGCCAGATACGCGGCTCCACCGCTGTCTTGTCGAGCAGTGCGGGGCGCAGCCCGGCCCACATCGCCGCCAGGCCGAGCCGTCCCTGCGTGGCTGATGGGCCAAGGTAGCGCGCTATCAGCAGGTCTTTCTTCTGTGTCAGGCTGAAGCGGTTTGGCAGCGGGTGCCTCGCCTGCACGTCGGCGAGCAGCGCCTCGCGATCGTCCCGCGGCAGCGTGACATTGGCGACCAGTGTACCCACTGTGTCGGCCCCGTTCAGGCCCCAGGGTGCCTCGAGCAGGCGTGCGCCGGCGTCCAGGCGATTGCGCTCGACAAACCAGGGCCGGCCACCGCGGGTGATTTCCAGTCGCTGGTCGCAACGCCCGGCGACAAAGGGCTGGTCGCCGACACTGCGGCCGAGGGCGACCATGTCCCAGAGGCAGAAGCGGGCGCCGTCGGCAACCTCCCCGCGTGTCGTGATCGAGGCGTTGGCGCCGGTAAATACAATCGACTCCTGCGGCAGCCACTCCAGCACGGAATCGGCTCCGGCGCGCAGCAGGACAGTC
>JAWLGG010000417.1:0-3372 GCA_041685155.1 Chromatocurvus sp. | reverse complement strand
AGACCCGCAGCGTCAGATCGCAGGGCGGACTGTGCCTTCAGCGCCGTGTCGATCTCGGTACGAAAGAGCGTCAGGGGCTGAGCGCCGGCGATGCGCCGATGCACTTGGACAAGGCCGGAATCGTCCCCCCACTGGCCCAGGAAGAAGAATGGCGTGCCCCGGACGCCCAACTGCTGACCGAGTGCCATGTGCGTCCGGATGATCTCTTCATGCGTGAGCGCCTCGATGCAGGCGGTGTAGGCGTCCGGCTCGAGCCCGAGAGCGATGCCCTGCGTCCCCAGACCCACAGGGTCCAGACTGTAGGGATTCCTGTAGAGGCTTTCGCGCATGTCCTGGTACCGCCCCTGGTCCCCCGCACAAAGGGCCGCATTTGCGGCCGACAGCGCCTGCGGACTCCTGTCCACGACCGGAAACTCCATGAAGACATACAGCACTCGACCCGTGTCCAGGTATTCCTCGATCAGCGCCGGCATCACGGTGAACTGGTGACGGCGGCAGAAGCCGCACTCGTAATCGGAAAACTCGACCAGCACCAACGGGGCCTCCGCCGAACCTGCCGTCGCGGCGCCGGTCACATCGATCTCGAGCGCGACGCTGGCGGCGGGCGAGCGTGCCGCCGACATCAGCTGCAGCAGGGCCTCCCGCTCACGGGCGACCTCCTCCGGAGAGAGGGCCTCAGCCGACGGCACCCCGGGCTCGGCGGATGCGGAACCCAGGCAAACGGCCAGCAGACTGGCCACCAGCGGAAGGGTCAGCGATCTCCAGAGATGAATCCCATTCAGCCACATGTCACTTCTCCCGTTTCGAGGCCTTCCATGGCATCACGGCCAGCCAGCTGACCAGCCGACCGTGATGGCGCGGGCCATGGTCAGTCCTGGCTGGCGATGTAGTGGGCCAACGCGTGAAGTTCGTCATCAGACAGACCCTCGAGGGCCCGGCGCATCCGTGCGGGCTGCTGCATGCCCTCCGGGCGGTCACGGCGCGCGAAGAGTTGCATCAGCAGGTAATCCGGGGCCTGACCGGCAACGCGCGGCATATCCCGGTCCTGATACCGCCCCCCCTCTTCGTGACATTCTTCGCACAATGCCTGATGGAGGCGCTGCCCGGTGCCGAACAGCGCTGGATCCCGCCGTTCTACAGGAAAGTCTTCCCAGGACTGCTCGGCGTAGTAGGCGGCCAGCAGGTTGATCTGCTGCGGCGTGTAGCCCTTCATCACCCGACCCATGATGGTCGAATGGCGCGTCCCGGTGCTGAACTCCCGCATCACCCGAGCCAGGTAGCGACGGTCGAACCCCGCGATCGAAGGCATGGAGGCCGCCCGGCTCACACCGGTGTGCCCATGGCATCCTCCGCAGGCGCCGGCGAGGATCTCGCCCTCCGTGAACCCTGCGCTCACCGGGTTCGCCATGATGCCGGCCATGGCGACGGCAAGAAAAAGGCGGCGCATCCCTTCCCGAAAAAGGCTGCGCCGCCTCTCATCCATGCCGTGGGAACCCAAGCCTTACAGCGTGGCCAGCCAGTCCGCGATCCTCTTGATCTCGGCCTCGCTCGGCGGTGCATCGCAGGCCTGACTGTAGGCCACGGCCGACTTCATCAGCTTGGCCTCCTCCGAATCGGTTTCGCCCCGGAGGATCTTCATTGCGTTGGTCAGGATCTCGTCCGCGTTCTTGCCCGCGAGCTTCGGCACCAGCCTGCTGACGGGCTCGTTGCCCTGCGCGCCGTGACAGTTACCGCAGGCGTGGAACGAGAACAGTTGCTCACCGTCCATCTGCGCGCGATCCGCGGCGGCAGTGAACGTCGTCGCACCCATCAATGCGACACCAAGGGCCAATGCCAATGCTGTAGATTTAACCATGGGTTTTCTCCTTTGAATGAGCGCCATCATTTTTTTTAGGATCGAGCGCAAAACCAGATACAGTGGTGACCCCTTCGCGAAATGGCTGGGAGCCTGGCTCAAGAATGCACCACGAATCCGCAGCATAACTTGGGAAAAAGTCGGGAAAGGGGTGAGAGAAAACCGGGAATGGGATAGGAAAAATTCTCGTGCTGGGTGACGCTTCCCGGAACCAACCCGGAGCACGCGCCGACAATGGCCGTGAACCGCCCGATCCGCGCAAGGAGGTCAGGGTGCTGGCGCCAGCCTGATACCCGCGGCATCGCCGGAGCCCGGCATCAGGGCCTGGATCTGCCCGCGCAGGTCGGGGCTGTCGAAATCGACCTCCCCCACCGCTCCCAGGACGATGCGCCCCTCCCGGTCCACCACCCAGGTCGTTGGCACCACGCGCGCATGCCACGACTGCGAGACCGAGCCGTCAGGATCCAGGAGCATCGGAAAGGCGGGGCGCACGGCGAGGGTCTGCAGGAAGTCCTGAATGCGTTCCACGGACTCGCCCACGTTCACGCCGACCACCGCGAAGGCGGCACCCTGGAAGTGCTGCGCCAGCCGTTCCAGCGCGGGCATCTCCTTGCGACAGGGGGGGCACCAGGTGGCCCAGAAGTTCACCAGGATCACCCGGCCCGCGAAATCCGCAAGACCGTACTCGCGGCCGTCCAGGGCCACCAGCGTCAGTTCCGGGGCCGCACGCGGCTCGGCCAGTGGCTTGAGGGCCGGCGCCGGAGCGCCGGACTGTGCCCAGAGCGGCACTACCGACAGCAGCAGCAGGACCGCCAGCGCGACCCGATCGAACCATCGCGGCCGGGCACATGAGCGGCAGATCGCGACACTCCGCACGGCCGGCTTCAGCAACCGTCGTCCTGCAGAACGAACATCCCGTACTCATCCATCTGGGGCGCACCCTCGTCATCGGTGATGATGGTGCCGACGAACATCATGTTCCGAATGCGTTGCGGGTGGACGGACATCGCCGACTCGACCTGCTGGTCGGTGAGGCCATCGTAGATCACCACCTCGCCCTGTGCCTCGCGCAGGAGTTCGGCCTCCGTGGGATGCATCAGGCGACGCAACTGCCAGTTGTCCGTGTATGCCGGTACCGCGGCGCCAAGCGCCTCCGCCAGAACCGCGGCGGCCGGAACGCCCCCCAGCAAGGCGACAAAGATCAAGTATTGCAACGGATGAATCAATCGTTTCATGGAACCGCCCTCCGCGTGCTGCGCGGGTCAACGTCAAGGGCGACTCGCGCTTGATCGATATGGCACCAAGAATATTCCCGATAGCGGTAGGTTTCATGGGAAAAGCCGCCAGGGAGACTAGGAAAAAGTCTTAGTAAAACCGGGGCAGCGAGCGGAAGGCCCTGCACGGCCTGCAGGCGAAGGGCTGACGCATACCCCCAAGCGCAGGAGTCAGGTGCGGCCTGCGGGCGATTCGGATGCCTCCGCCCCGCCCGAATCGCCCGGCAGGGCAAGCAGCAGGCC
>JAWLGG010000026.1:0-13969 GCA_041685155.1 Chromatocurvus sp. | reverse complement strand
GATGGGGGATCAGGTGGATCCCCGCCGCGAGTTCATTGAACAGAATGCGCTGTCGGTGGCCAATCTGGACGTCTAGGCTGGGCGATTGTGTTCTCCCCCCATCGCCCGCGCCGTTTACCAGAGAGTTAACGCTCAACCAGAATTATCATCATCTTTTGGTTTCAGGAGGCGGCTCGAAAATCTTTCGAAAACGCGCTGTGTGTTTTTTGTTGAACCACGGATGACGGATTTCGTGTTAGCCATAACCTGTTGGCTGGCTCGTTTCGCTGTTACCAGGGAGTTGGGCGAGTCTGTTTCCGATACCGTACGTTTTTGCTCTTTTTCCCTGGCTTCGAGTTGTCGCCTGAGCTCTTCTCTAACCCTGGGGTCTACCTCAACCTTGAACAAGATAGGCGTTTCACGAAGTAACAGTTTTCCCAGCGACTCATACAGCGACTCGCCCAGAAGCTCCGGCTTTAGCAAGTAAGACCTCCTGGGCTCTGACTCAAGATTACGTGTGAATAGCTCCACGGATCGCTTCTCCGGCCGGGCGTGCAGTTCGAAACCAGCAGTGATCGAGCCTTCCATTGTGAACTTCGATTTCTCCGTATCTGCGTTGGACAGGTTTTCCTGTCTGCGCCTGTAAAAATTAACCCCCATTTCACGAAGGCGTTTCTCGAATTCGTTTGCCTCCATGGTCGATGAAGCGTTGCGGGTGGTGGGTATCTTCATTTCGCAGGTACAGGCCAGGGAGACAAGGCGAGGCCGCGTCGGGTCATCTGTAAAAAACCTGTAATCTGCTTGATTGAAAGCCACATCCTTGCTTCCCGTTGGGCCAATGGGAAAGAAGGCCGTTGTTGAGCTTTCAATAGTGTTCAAATCTTCTACGATTGCCCTGAAGTATTCGTTTGCAGAGAGCATCACGGGCAGAATACTGTTTTCGTAGTATTCCTGGTTCGCTTTCTCCGTGAGTTCCCTGGCTCTTGCGTCCTGACGCGCTGCCTCGGCCTCGAGCCGAAGCCTCTCTTTCAGCGAGTAACCCTTGTTATCTTCTTCGTTCAACTGTCGAGCCTCCACGTGCGCATTCGGTAGATGTTCGAATGCCACTGATTGTCGCACCCGGGCAGCACATAGCTCTAGTCAGGTAATTGCATGGAAACAGATGATTGTTTGCGGGTCTGGTGAGCGACTGCTGCGGATTGAAAGCCGTTGTCTGCCAGTCCGGCAACGAATAGCTGCCTCCCCGATAGCGAACGCTATGACCGATGGGACTCAATGTGTGCGGTCGGCCCTGGCCCGTCGTGCCCAAACTCCTGAACCGTCTCATCCAAAATCTAACTTCCAGGGAGGGACGCTGCGAGCAAAGCGAAGAACACCGCCCCGATTGAAAGGATGGCGAACTAGAAAGCAAGCGCGGCGCCACCGAGGATCACGCCCCCCCAACAGCGACTCGTGGTGATTCATGGAGGGGCAAAGATGACGACGACGAGCACAATTGCGAGCCCCGAGGCTACACCGGTACTGTAGCGGGCGAGTCGATCGAGGTTTATGCGGGGGCTGGCTCCAACCCGGCGTTGGCGCTCTGTTTTTGTGCCCTTCAAAGCCACAATAGTCGCACCTCCGATAGCTACCACCTTCTCCGCGACGGTGGTGTCGAGTCAAGGTGGCCTGCCACAGGTGGACGCGGTCCAACAGCAGCGCAGTTTTTGCTGGAGTATCAATCTGCACGGTAGTGTAAATATTCTTTCGCACATTTTTTCAGGGCGGCAGCCCTCAAGCTGATTGTTGAGCCTCCATATCCTGTTGCCTTAACCAGTACATCGACATGTCCTGGCGCTGGCGCTTGCCGTGTTGCTCTTGGTGCCTAAATCAAACAGACACGCAGCCAAGCTGGGAATGATCGGCTTTGGCGGGTGGGTCCTGTCAGTTAGCTTCGCACACTTGCGGGTGGTGGCAGCGGCCGCGGCGTCCGCTTGAATCGCCACGACAAAGGTGTGACCGCTAAGGGAGCGAACGTTGCCATGCGAAGGTGCAAGTCCGGACATCCGTGTCCGTCTATGTTCTCGGCGCCATCTTCAGAAAGCGCCTCGACCCGCAAGCTTTACGCCTTTTACAGGTCTTTTTCAGCCAACCTTTTCTGGAAAATCCGTTTAACAAGGGACTTTCTCGATGTTGCTCCACTTTTCGGGGATGACATGTTTCCAAACCACCTGAATTTGTTTGATAGTTCAACCGGACAGTAGTGAAAATAGACTGTTACGATCGGTGGTCCGTAATACGCAACATATTGGGTGCCATAGATTTCTTCCGGTGGCTCCAGCCAAGCCCTGCCAGGCCTAGACTGAACAGGGCCAGCGTCGCAGGAGCAGGCACCAGGCTTGCCACGATGTCGGTGCCGAGTAGCTGCAGGGGCCGCGTTGTTGGGTGAACGCCGTCGAAAAATGCGAAGTCATTACATGTCGGCGGACCAGAAGGGTCGCTCATGCCGGATACCAGACACGCATCGGTTGTGTTGATGCCTTCGAATTCCAGTGTCGGCAGCAACTCGTCAAAGAAAGCAATGCTGTCAAAAAAGTCGACACCGAGCGGTGCAAGGGCAGCCTCGATGGCCGTATTCAGCGCTGTCGACAGGCTGCGCCCAGCCGCGACTGCCTCGGCACCGAACGGCTGAATTTCCGGAATCGCACCAACATCACCCACCCCGACAAAGAGAACATCCCTGGCCCCGGCAGACTGCAGCGCCGATACCTGGGTCGCTATTGTCGTCGTGGCGGCAGCGATGGTCTCAGCCGGATTCAGACCTTCGATGAGGATATCCCGAATATCGTTGCCACCCACATTTATAAGGTGGAGTGCGTTCGGATCAGCAACACCCAGAACGTCATCAATGTAGGCCTGTACCTGCAGCATGAGATCGGGAATGTCGTCTCCGTTATCTCGTGCGCGGGTACCACCGAAGCTGTAGTTGTCGCCGCCTGACAGTGATCCTGTCAGGTTGCTGCCCTCTATGGCCTGGTTGACGACATCAGCGGGGTTCACACCGTTGGTGAAGCGACCTTCAAAGTAGCCAAGACTGGCAGGTGCAACGTCGTTAGCTCCACCGCTTGCACCAAGTACCAGGGCCTGGGTATTGCCTGTATCGACGATACTGTCGCCAAACACAAATAGATTGCTGTATGCCGGCGTTAGCGGCCCTGCCCAGGCCGCAGAGGCGACTCCTAACATGGTGAGTGTGAATAAAAGATGCTTGATATCAGTCATTGGCAGTGCCCCGTTGGATGAATATTATTGTATGTCTGGCGCGCAGTCGGTAGAGCTCAGCTACCCTCGGGATTACTGCTGTCTGTGTCAATCTGCTGAGCCTGCAGAACAAGATCAATACGATCACTCTCATCATCCAGGTGCAGGGGCTCAAGCCCGGTCAGGGTCTTGCTGGCGCGGGCCGACAGCCCCTTGAAGCGGTCCACCTTGCCGTGCAGGCCCTGGCTTCCGACCAGCGCGGTCACCGTGCTGTTGTAGTGGTTGCTGGCGGCGGTCAATGATTTCCCCAGGCCCGACAGGCGCTCGGACAGGGTACAGACCTGGTTGTAGATGTCGCCCGCGGCATCTGCGATTTCCCGCACCTCGCGATGGCTGCGGTCGACCATCCACAGGTTGGCCACCGTGCGCAGCACCGGCATCAGCGTGGTGTGCGATACCAGGATCACGTTGCGCTGGTAGCCGTAGTCGAACAGCCCGCGATCGCTCTTCAGCGCTTCGATATAGGCGGGCTCCACCGGCAGGAACATGAGCACAAAGCTGGGGCTGCCGAGGTCCGGCAGGTTGCCATAATCCTTTGCCGCGAGTTCGTCTATATGGCGCTTTACAGCGCGGGCGTGCGAAGTAAGGGCTGACTCTCTTTCTGCATCGTCGCTGGCGGAGATGGCCCTGCTGTAGTCCAGCAGGGACACCTTGCTGTCGATGACCAGGTGCTTGCCCCCCGGGAGCCGGATCAGGAAATCCGGCAGCCGCCGGCGGCCGTCGTGGTCGGTAAAGGCGCGCTGGCTCTCGTAGTGGTCTCCCGGCAGCAGGCCGGAAAGCTCGAGCGTGCGCTCCAGCTGGGCCTCGCCCCAGTTGCCCATGGCCTTGTTGTCGCCCTTGAGTGCCTCGGTCAGGTTGCCGGCCTGGGCATTCATCTGCAGCCCGACCTCGAGCACCTTGCGGATTTCGCTTTCAAGGAGGGTATTGCCCCGCAGGGCCTCCGAGTGAACCTCGTTGACCCGGGTCTGGAAACTGCTGATCTGCTCCCGGAACGGCGCGAGGAGGCTTTCCAGGGATTCGCGGCTGCTGGCGTTGAACCGCCGACCCCTGTCCTCGAAGATCCGGTTGGCGAGATTCTCGAATTCCCGCGTCAGCTGTTCCCGGCTGCTGCGCAGGAGAGCCACCTGCTCACGGTAGCGCCGTTCGCGCTCCTCGAGGGTGGCTTCACTGCGGGCGAGCCGGCTGGACAGATCCGTTCGCTGCTCCTGCAGAGTGTCGACGCGGCGCAGTCGCGGCCAGAGGATGGCGAGGCACAGCAGCGCTCCGGCGCTGGCGCCGGCCAGCAGGCAGGTGGTAATCAGCGGATACAGCGATGCGTCGATGGCGGGCATGCGCAGAGCGTATCAGCGCGGCACCACCAGATGTGAAATATCCGCGACCTGCAGGAACAGCAGCCGCAGCTGGTGCAGGAGGTTCAGCCGGTTCTGGCGCAGGGATTCATCTTCTGCATTGACCATCACCCTATCGAAGAAAGCGTCTACCGGAGCGCGCAGCGCCGCCAGCTCCGCCAGTGCCTCGGTGCAGGCGCCTGCGGCGAGGTGGCGACCCGAGGCCGCGCCAAGCTCCTGCAGGGCCTGCCACAGCGCCCGCTCCTCGTCTTCGACAAAGCGCGCCGGATCGACGGCGGCGAAGACATGCGTCTCGTCGAGCTTGCCCAGTATGTTGGCAACGCGTTTGTTGGCTGCCGCCAGGGCGGCTGATTCGGCCAGGGCGCTGAATCGGTGCACGGCATGGACCCGCTGCTGGAACTCCAGTGGCCGGGTCAGCGCGAGCGCCGCAACGGCGCGGATGTGTTCGGTGGGAATGCCCTCGTCTTCGAACCAGGCGCGGAAGCGCTCGAGCATGTAGTCGAGGACCGGCTCGATAGCGTCAGTTGCCAGGACACCCGCCGGATATTGCGCCCGGGCCAGCTGCAGGCAGTCACGCAGGTCGATATCGATGCCCTTCTCGACCAGGATACGCAACACCGCCAGCGAGGCACGGCGCAGGGCAAAGGGATCCCGTGACCCGGTGGGCGGCTGGCCGATACCGAAGATACCGACCAGCGTGTCGAGGCGATCGGCCAGGGCGAGGCAGGTGGCCACCGGCTCCGAGGGCAGGCGGTCGCCTGAGAAACGCGGCCAGTACTGCTGCTGCAGCGCGGTTGCAACCGCGTCGGGCTCGCCGTCGTTGCGGGCGTAGTAAGCACCCGCTATACCCTGCAGGTCGCTGAACTCCAGGACCATTTCGCTGACGAGGTCCGTCTTGGAGAGTTGCGCCGCGCGCTCGCAGTGCCTGGGGTCGGCGCCGAGAATGGGGGCCAGCTCGCGGGCCAGCCCGGCCACCCGCCGGGTCTTGTCGTAGACCGTTCCCAGTTCCTGCTGGAAGACGACCTGGCGCAGGGAGTCGATGCGACTGGCCAGGGTGTGCCTGCGATCCTGCTCATAAAAGAACGCCGCGTCGCTCAGGCGCGGGCGGATCACCCGTTCATTGCCGGCGATGACCTGGGCAGGATCACTGCTCTCCATGTTGCTGATGGTAATGAAGTGGGGCAGCAGGCTGCAGGCGTCATCCACCAGATGGAAGTATTTCTGGTGTTCCTTCATGGAGGAGATCAGGGCCTCCGCCGGGACGTCGAGGAAGCGCGGCTCGAAACCGCCGGTCAGGGCCACGGGCCACTCCACCAGGCCGGTCACTTCGTCAAGGAGTGCGTCGTCAATGACAGCGTGGGCCCCGAGGGCGCTGGCCTCCACCTCGACCTGATCGACAATCATCTGCCTGCGACGGGCGAATTCCGGTACCACGCGCGCCTTTTCCAGGGCGGCCACGTAGTCGCCGGGCGACGACAGGACAATATCGTGGTTACCGTGCACGCGGTGCCCGCGGGTGGTGCGCCCGGTGGGGATGCCGAGCACCTCCCCCGGTATGATCTCGTCATCCACCAGCGCCACCACCCAGTGTACCGGACGCACGAACTCGACGCGGCTGCTGCCCCAGCGCATGCGCCTGGCAATGGGCAGCGCCGCGATGCTGCTGTTGACCGCGTCCATCAGGACATCCCGCAGTTGAGCGCCCGGCTGCTCCTGGCGCAGCCCGAGACGCCTGCCCTTGTCGGTATCGATCTCCTGCAGCTGATCCGGGTCGACCCCCTGCTTGCGGGCGAAGCCCTGGGCCGCGGGGCTCCACTCGCCGCTGTCTGCGCGCGCCCTGTCTGCCGGTGGACCCAGCGCGGTAACTGTCGTTGTCGGTGCCAGTGTATCCACCGCGGCGATGCTCACTGCAAGACGCCGCGGCGTGGCGAACCAGAGGGCATCACCGTGAACGTGCAAGCTCCGGTCGGCAAGCGCGGCGACAATGCCATCGCGGAAAGCGAGGCCCAGTGCGGCCAGCGATGTGGGTGGGAGCTCTTCCGTTCCCAGCTCGATGAGAATGCCCGCGGTGCTCATGCGCCTGCCTCTGCCGTCTGCCGCTGTTGCCACTGGGCGAGGGCGTCGTCGCGCAGTGCTGCGGCAGCCATGGGGAAGCCGAGTGCGGCCCGGGTATCGACGTAGGCGCCGGCGACAGCCCGCGCCAGGGTACGCACGCGCAGGATAAAGCGCTGCCGCTCGGTGACCGAAATGGCGTGGCGGGCATCCAGCAGGTTGAAAGTGTGCGACGCCTTCATGACCATTTCGTAGGCGGGCAGCGGCAGGGTGGCGCGCACCAGGCGTACGGCCTCGCTTTCGTAGTGGTCAAACTGGCGGAAGAGAAAGTCCACGTCCGCCTCCTGGAAGTTGTAGCGCGACATCTCCACCTCGTTCTGGTGGTAGACGTCGCCGTAGGTGACCGGCCCTGACGGGCTCTGTGCCCAGACCAGATCGTACACGCTGTCGACGCCCTGCAGGTACATCGCGATGCGCTCGAGCCCGTAGGTGATCTCGCCGGTGACCGGGAAGCATTCCAGGCCGCCGGCCTGCTGGAAGTAGGTGAACTGCGTCACCTCCATGCCGTTGAGCCAGACCTCCCAGCCCAGGCCCCAGGCGCCGAGGGTCGGCGATTCCCAGTTGTCCTCGACAAAGCGCACATCGTGCACGGCCATGTCCACACCCAGCGCGGAAAGAGACTGCAGGTACAGTTCCTGGAAATCCGCTGGCGAGGGCTTCATCACGACCTGAAACTGGTAGTAGTGCTGCAGCCGGTTCGGGTTCTCGCCATAGCGGCCGTCCGTCGGACGGCGGCTGGGCTGCACGTAGGCGGCGTTCCAGTTCTCCGGCCCGAGCGAGCGCAGGAAGGTGGCGGGGTGGAAGGTGCCCGCACCGACCTCCATATCGAGGGGCTGCAGTATCACGCAGCCCTGGCTGGCCCAGAAAGCCTGCAGGCGCAGTATCAGGTCCTGAAACGTAAGGGTCTGTTGCATAGCGGTGTGCTTGCCTTTGCCAGTCTCGTTGCAACAGTCGCGGAATCGACGGCGCAAAAAGGTCGCTATTATACAGTGTCTTTTGGCGGCATAATATGCGCCGATGTCGCGCCGCGCCCTCCCATCACTGTCACGCTCCGCCAGGGCCCGCGCGCTGTATTTCCTGCTGCTCGCCTGTGCCTGGCTGCCACTGTCCGCCGCACGCGGCTTAGGACGCCTGGCCGCGGGCGCAGCGTGGATCTTCAGACCCGCCAGCCGGCGGATCACCGAGCGCAATATCAGCCTGGCCTTTTCCGGACTCCCGGCGCGGGAGCAGCAGCGGCTGGCTAGAGCCAGCTTCAGCGCCACCGCGCAGACCGCGTGCGAAATGGGTCACGTCTGGCTGCGGGACATGGCGCACGTGGAGGGATTGATCCGGGACGTGTCCGGCGCCGACATCGTGACCTCCGCGCTGGCCAGTCGGCGGGGGGTAGTGGTGCTGGCTCCCCACCTCGGTAACTGGGAAGTGCTCGGCCTGTATCTCGCCGCGCTCGGCCCGGTGGTGTCTCTGTACGAGGCACCCCACATGGAGGCGCTGGACGGCCTGCTCCGCCGCGCCAGGGAGCGCAGCGGCGCGCGGCTGGTAGCGACCACGGGCCGCGGTATCGCAGAGCTGGTGCGCAGCGTGCGCGAGGGCCACATTGCGGGTATTCTGCCGGACCAGGTCCCCAGGGCACTGAATGCCGGCCTCAACGTGCCCTTCATGAACATTCCCTGTTTTACCGGCACCCTTGCCTGCAAGGTCATACAGCGCAGCGACGCTCTGGCAGTGTTCGGGTTCGCGCAGCGGGTCGCCGGCGGATTCCACATCCGCTTCCTGCCGGCGGAAGACAGCATCCATGATGCGGATATGGCGCAGTCGCTGGCGGCGCTGAACCGCGGCGTCGAGGCCTGCCTGCGCCACTGCCCCGAACAGTACCAGTGGGAGTACAAGCGTTTTCGCGAGCGCCCGGCGCGTCACCCGGGCCCCTACGATACGCTGTAGCCCCTTCACACTCATGCCCGGACCGGGGGAAATCCATGTTTTACGGTAAGCTTGTCGCCGGCATTATCGGCCTGATCGTCGCCGGCCCGCTGGGGCTCCTGATAGGCCTCCTGCTCGGCCACGCCTTCGATCGCGGCCTGCTGCGAACGCTGCAGTTCGGCTCGCCCGAGCAGATTGCGCGCATTCAGAAGAGCTTCTTCGAGACCTGTTTTCTGCTGCTCGGCCACGTCGCCAAGGCGGACGGGCGCGTGTCGGAACAGGAGGTGGAGCACACCGAAACCCTGTTCCGCCAGATGGGCCTGGACGGGGAGCAGCGCGCCGAGGCCATCCGCCTGTTCAAGCGCGGAACGGCGTCGGATTTCGACCCCGCGCCGGTGGTCGCCGAGTTCCTGCAGGTCTGCCAGGGTCAGCGCCGGCTCAGGCAGACCCTGCTGCTGTTCCTGGTTTCCCTGGCGCTCGCCGACCACGCGCTGGAGCCCGAAGAGCGCGCGGTGCTTGGGCGGCTTGCCGGCCTGCTGGGCTACAGCCAGGCACAGCTCGATCAGCTGCTTAACATGGCGCGGGCGCAGGAGCACTTCCACGGCGAGCAGGGCGCCGCGGGTGTCCAGCCGGGGACGCGCCTCGAGGATGCCTACGACGCCCTCGGCGTCAGTCCCGATGTGGATGACCGGCAGCTGAAGCGGGCCTACCGCAAACTCATGAGCGAGCACCATCCGGACAAGCTGATCGCCCGGGGCGTGCCGGAAGACATGCTCAAGGTCGCCACGGAGCGGGCGCAGGAAATCCAGGGCGCCTACGACATGATCCGCAGGTCGCGGGGCCTGAAGTGAGCGTCAGCGCTGCCAGAACGCCGGCGTGAACAGCACCAGCAGCGTAAAGATCTCCAGGCGCCCGAGCAGCATGGCCAGGCACAGGATACCCTTGCCGACGTCACTCACGCTGGCGTAGTTCGCGGTGACTTCGCCGAGCCCCGGGCCGAGGTTGTTCAGCGTGGCGGCCATGGCCGAGAACGCGGTCAGGAAATCCAGCCCGGTGGCCATGACGGCCAGCATCAGCACGATGAATACGAAGCTGTATACGGCGAAGAAACTCCACACGGCGCTGATCACGCTGGCTTCCACCCGCCGGCTGCCGACCTTCAGCGGAATCACGGCGTGGGGATGAACGAGCTGTTTCATCTCGCGCAGCCCCTGCTTGTAGATGAGCATCAGTCGCATGGCCTTGATGCCACCGGCGGTGGATCCCACGCAGCCGCCCATGAAGGAGAACATGAGCAGCATGATCGGCAGGAACAGCGGCCACACGCTGAAATCCTGGGTGGCAAAGCCGGTGGTTGTGACGATGGAAATGGTCTGGAACAGGCCGTGTACCAGGCTGTCCTCGAGATCCAGGGTGTTGCTCGCGACCAGGAAGCCGCAGGTGATGAGCGTGCACACCGCGATGGCATTGAGATAGAAGCGGGTCTCGGAGTCTCTGCGGTAGGCACCGAAGTTGCGCCGGCTCCAGGCGATGTAGTGCATGCCGAAGCTGATACCGGAGATCAGCATGAACAGGCTGCAGATCAGCAGTATCAAGTTGCTCTCGAAGAATCCCATGCTGGCGTCGTGGGTGCTGAAGCCGCCGATCGCCACCGTGGACAGGGCGTGGCAGAGGGCGTCGAAGGCGCTCATGCCGGCGGCGTAGTAGGCGCCGCCGCAGATGACCGTGAGCGCGAGATAGACCGCGAACAGGGCCTTTGCCGTGCCGGCAATGCGCGGCGTGAGCTTGGTGTCCTTCGACGGCCCCGGTATTTCCGTCCGGTAGAGCTGCATGCCCCCGATGCCGAGCATGGGCAGGATCGCCACGGCGATGACGATGATCCCGATGCCCCCCAGCCACTGCAGCAGCTGTCGGTAGAGCAGAATGGAGGCGGGAAGATCATCCAGCCCGGTCATGACCGTGGCACCTGTCGTGGTCAGCCCCGAGATGGATTCGAACACCGCGTTCATCGGCGCCATGTCCAGGCTCTCGGTGAGCGCGAAGGGCAGCGAGCCGAACAGTCCCAGGATCGTCCAGAACAGCGATGTGACCAGGAAGCCGTCGCGTATGCGCAGCTCGCGCTGGCGCGCGCGGAACGGTAGCCAGAGCAGCAGGCCGCTGCCGAGGGTCAGCGCGAAGGCGTAGGCAAACCCGGTGATGGTGGCGTCGTCCGCGACTACGGCGATGGTCAGCGGTATCAGCAGGGTACTGCTGAAGAGCGTGAGCAGGACACCGAGGATCTTGGCGGCAATGGAGAAGTGCACGGGAGCGCCTACGAGACCACTAGGAAAAGAAACCGAAGCCGACGGTGAACAGCTTCTCCACCGCGGGCAGCCTGGTCTTGTCGACCAGGAACAGGATGACGTGGTCGTCGGGCTCCACCATGACGTCGCCGTGCGCGATAAGGACCTCGTCGCCGCGCACGATGGCGCCGATCGTGACCCCTGGGGGCAGGGTGATCTGGTCCAGCTGCCGGCCGATGACGCGGGAGGAGTAGGCATCCCCGCGCGCGATTACCTCGATCGCTTCGGCGGCGCCCCGGCGCAGGGAGTGCACGTTGCTGATATCGCCCTTGCGAACGTGGGCCAGCAGGCTGCTGATGGTGATCTGCTGGGGTGAGATGGCGATGTCGATCTCGTCACCGACCAGCTCCGCATAGGCCGGGTTGGTGATCAGGGTGATGACTTTCTTCGCGCCGAGCCGCTTCGCCAGCATGGACATCATGATGTTGGACTCATCGTTGGCCGTCAGTGCGCAGAAGACGTCCATCGCCTCGATGTTCTCCTCGTGCAGCAGCTGCGGCTCCGCGGCACTGCCCTCGATCACCAGCGTGTGGCGCAGCTGCTCTGCGAGGTCCCGGCATCGTATATAGCTGTTATCGATCAGCTTGACGGTAAAGTCATTCTCGATGGTCTGGGCGAGACGCGCACCGATATTGCCGCCGCCCGCGATCATGACGTTGCGGTAGGGCTTGTCGATGCGCCGCAGCTCGGACATCACCTTGCGGATGTTGCCCCGGGCCGCGATGAAAAAGACCTCGTCCTCGGGCTCGACCACGGTATCCCCCTCGGGAATGATGGGCCGGTTGCGACGGAATATGGCCGCGACCCGGGTGTCCACCCGCGGCATGTGCTTGCGTATCTCGCTCAGCGCCTGGCCCAGCATGGGCCCGCCGTGGATGGCGCGAACCGCGACGAGCTGTACCCGGCCGTCGGCAAAATCCATGACCTGCAGGGCCCCGGGGTTGATGATCAGCTGGCGGATGCTGTCGGTGATCAGCTGCTCCGGGCCGATGATCACATCCACCGGAATGTGCTCCCGATTGAACAGGGCGTCCTGGTGCTGCAGGTAGGAGGGCGATCGCACCCGCGAGATCTTGCGCGGCGTATGGAACAGCGTGTGCGCGATCTGGCAGGCCATCATGTTGATCTCGTCACTGTTGGTGACGGCGACCACCATCTCGGCATCGTTGGCCCCGGCCCGGGCGAGCACGTCGGGATGCGCGGCGTGGCCGGTGACCACGGCGATATCCAGCCGGTCCTTGAGGTTGCGCAGGCGGTCGCCGTCCATGTCCACGACGACGATATCGTTCTTTTCACCCGCGAGATGTTCGGCCAGCGTGCCCCCGACCTGCCCTGCCCCGAGAATAATGATCTTCATGTCCCAACGCCCGTCACGTCCGCGTGTGCGCACAGTAAAGAATTCATGGAGGGATTGTAAGCCTGCCCAAGGGGCCGACTAAGCTTTCTCGAGCAGGGCGAAGTACAGGCCATCGGGGCCATCCTGCTGCGGCAGGATCTGCCTGCCGTGCGGGCGCGCGTGGCCGATGTCCGGCAGCGGGATTTCCCTGGCGTCGTCACGCCGTGCAAGAAAGGTCGCTATCACCGCATCGTTCTCCGCGGGCAGCACCGAGCAGGTGACGTAGAGCAGGCGACCGCCGCTGCGCAGGCTCCGCCAGACGCCATCGAGGATGCCGAGCTGCTGCGTGGCGAATGCCGCGATGTCCCGCGCCTTGCGCAGCAGCTTGATGTCCGGGTGGCGGCGAATGACACCCGTCGCGGAGCAGGGCACATCCAGCAGTATGCGGTCGAACTGCTGCCCCGGCAGTGCCGCGGCGGTTCCGGTGGCATCTGCGGCTACCAGCCGTGCCTGCAGGCCGAGCCGCTCGAGGTTGTCGCGCACCCGCTGCAGGCGCGCGGCATCGATGTCCATGGCGGTGACACTGCCCAGATCCGGCTCCATCTCGAGCAGGTGGCAGGTCTTGCCGCCGGGCGCCGCGCAGGCGTCCAGCACATGCTGCCCGGGCGCGATGCAGAGCAGCTGTGCGGCCAGCTGCGCCGCCTCGTCCTGCACGCTGGCCGCGCCCTGGTAAAAGCCCGGGAGCTGGTCCACGGCGACCGGCTGCGTCAGATAGACGGCTTCACGGGTCAAGGCCCCGGCCCGTGCCGGCACCCCTGCCGTCGCCAGTCGTGCCATCCACTCCTCCCGGCTGCCGCGGCTGAGATTCACGCGCAGGGTCATGGGTGGCTGGCTGTTGTTGACCGCCAGCAGGGATGGCAGCGGGTCGGGCCAGGCGCCTTCCAGGGCGCGGTAGAGCCAGGCGGGGTGCGCGGCAGCCGCCGCCGGATCCAGCGCCGCTTCCAGCGTTGCCGCATCGCGCCGGTAACGCCGCAAGACCGCATTCACCAGGCCCTTTGCCCAGGGTTTGCCGAGCTCGCGCGTGGCATCCACGGTGGCGGAGACAGCGGCGTGGTCGGGAATCCGGCTGTCGCTCAGCTGGTACAGGCCGAGCAGGAGCAGTGCCTGGATATCGCGGTCGCGATCGCGCAGCGGCCGGTCGACCAGCTGTGTCAGCAGGGCCTGAAGGCGCGGCGCCAGGCGCAGGCTGCCGTAGCAGAGTTGCGCCAGCAGCGGCCGGTCCCGATCGGCAAGGCTCTCCTGGGCCCGGGCCAGTGGTGCCTCCAGCGTGCTGCCCTCGAGAACCCGGGCGAGGACCGTGGCGGCGGTAGCGCGCACGCCGCATCCGCTCGGCACGCCTCAGTCCGCCACGGCGGTAAAGCGCTGCCCGGGCGCCAGCAGGGTGCCCCGGGAGTTCAGCAGCTCCGCGGCAGGCAGGGCACGCCCTCCCGGAAACTGCAGTTCATCCAGGACCAGCACGCCGCTGCCGCAGGCCACCTCCAGCGTCCTGTTGTCGGCCTCAAGCAGTGTTCCAGGCGCGCTGCCGTGGTTGCCCTCCCGCGCGTGCGCATGCCATATCCTGATGCGCTCGCCGC
>JAWLGG010000416.1:0-3375 GCA_041685155.1 Chromatocurvus sp. | reverse complement strand
CGTCGCGCCAACTCGGTGCGCGACTACATGGTCGTCAATGGGATCGCCAGCTACCGCATCGAAACCGTGAGCTACGGTGAAGAGCAGCCTGTGGCCTACGGGTCAGGCGAGGAGAACTGGGCCCAGAACCGGCGCGTGGAACTCTCGCTGCAGTAAGTGGTGACGATGAGTTTCAAACGGCTTGTCATATGCACCGCCGGGCTGACCTTGATGGTCGGCCCGGTCTCGTTTGGGGCGTTCGCACAGGATTACATTGACGTCGAGGCCGAGCGCGAGCGCGCGCGTCAGTCCGGTAGCAGCCTGGACCAGCCGCCACGTGTCTCTCCCGGGAACAGTGCGTCTCCTGGTGCGGGGGCACGCAGCTACGGACTCGACAGTCAGCCGGCCGAAACCGTCTTCCGGCCGCTGCCCGAGCGCACTTCGGCCGACTCCCGCCAGAATGTGGGTGATCTGTTTATCCAGGTGCAGGAGCTCCAGCAGGAGGTCATGCGCCTCAACGGTGTGGTGGAAGAGCAGGCCAATGAGATCCGCACGCTCAAGGAGCAGAGCTTGGAGCGCTACATGGATCTCGACCGGCGTCTTTCGGGCGGTGGCGGTGCAGTCGCCCAGGTTCCGGGAGCTGCGGAGCGCAAGGGCGTAGACGCGCAGATGCAGGCAGGCGACGCCAGCGCGGAACAACCCGGCGAGGGCGATGCCTACCGCGCGGCCTACGCCCTGGTGCGCAGTCAGGAGTTCGACACCGCAGTGACCTCCTTCAAGCAGTTTCTCGAGCGCTTCCCGGATGGCCGTTATGCGCCGAATGCGCACTACTGGCTGGGTGAGCTGTACCTGGTGGTGAAGCCGGCGGCACCGGAGCTGGCCCGGCAGTCTTTCACACTTTTGCTGGATGAATACCCGGACAACGCCAAGGTGCCCGACGCGATGTACAAGCTGGGTCAGGTGCACTACGTGAAGGGCAATCGTGACAGGGCGCGGGAGTATCTCGACCGCGTCATCCGCGAGCACAGCGATTCCGCGGCTGCCAACCTGGCCAGGGAATTCATCGACCAGAACCTGTAGGGCCCGGGTGCCAGCGTGAATACCGCCGTGCACGACAGCGTGACCGCTCTGCGCCTCACCGAAATTTTCTATTCCCTGCAGGGCGAGGCACGCACCGTGGGCTGTCCCACCGTGTTCGTCCGCCTGACCGGCTGCCCTCTGCGCTGCGTCTACTGTGATACGGCCTATGCGTTCAGTGGCGGCACCGTTTACCCGCTCGCGGATGTCCTCGATCAGGTGGCATCCTATTCGCCGCGCTATGTGACCGTGACCGGTGGGGAGCCCCTCGCGCAGCCGGCCTGTCTGCCTCTGCTGACCGGCCTGTGTGATGCCGGCTACGAGGTGTCCCTGGAGACCAGCGGTGCCCTGCCGGTGCATGCGGTGGACTCCCGGGTGGTCAAGGTACTGGACCTGAAAACGCCCGCATCCGGCGAATCACACCGCAACGACTTCAGCAATATCGACTGCCTGCAGCCCCGGGATCAGGTGAAGTTCGTGATCTGTGATCGCGGCGATTACGAATGGACCCGCTTCAAGCTCGACGAATATGCCCTGGCGAGCCGGGTCAGCGATGTGCTGCTGTCACCCAGCCACGGCCAGCTGGCGCCGCGGGAGCTGGCGGAATGGATTCTCGCCGATAATCTCCCGGTGCGCCTGCAGCTGCAGCTGCACAAGCTGCTGTGGAACGACGAGCCGGGGCACTGACCATGGAGGCGTCGCGCAGGGCGGTCATCCTCACATCCGGAGGACTGGACTCCACCACCGTGCTGGCCATGGCCCGGTCCGATGGCTACGCCTGCCACACGCTGAGCTTCGACTACGGGCAGCGGCACCGCGCCGAACTGCTGGCGGCTCGCCGGGTCTCCGAATCGTATGATGATGTCGAGCACAAGGTCGTCACCCTGGATCTTGGCAGCATCGGCGGGTCGGCACTGACGGACAGTGCCATCGACGTGCCCGAGGAGGAAAGCGCGGGGATCCCCGTGACCTATGTGCCGGCGCGCAATACTGTGTTCCTGTCGATCGCCCTCGGCTGGGCCGAGGTTCTCGGCGCGCGGGATATCTTCATTGGCGTGAACGCTGTCGATTACTCCGGCTACCCGGACTGTCGCCCCGCGTTTATCAATGCCTTCGAGCAGCTGGCCAACGTCGCCACAAGGGCAGGCGTGGAGGGGGAGGGCATCCGCATTCATGCGCCACTGCTTGAACTCGGCAAGGACGCCATCATCCGCTGCGGCCTGGCACTCGGCGTGGACTACGCGCTGACGGTATCCTGCTACCAGGCCACGGACGAAGGTGAAGCCTGTGGCCGCTGCGACAGCTGCCGCCTGCGGCGACAGGGCTTTGTCGATGCCGGCGTGGCCGATCCCACGCGCTATCGCGCCGGTGCCTGAATGGGTAAAAAACACTTGAGTTTTGCGCGTTGATCGGTACCATACGCGCTTCTTTTGCGGCGTCTTCCCAAGCGTCCACGCCCTCGTTTACGGGCCGTTAGCTCAGTTGGTAGAGCAGTTGGCTTTTAACCAATTGGTCGCTGGTTCGAATCCAGCACGGCCCACCATTTAATACTAATGAAAGCGCTTCCACGCCGAAGTGTGGAGCTGTGCTCTGCGCCTTCCACGTACCGGAAACACGGGTGCGCGTCGCGCTCAACCTGACGGGGCTGACCTACGAGACGGTGCCGGTGAACCTCCTGGCCGGCGAGCAGCGCGACGTGCCCTAACTCGCCTGCAATTCGCAGGGCCTCGTCCCAGCCCTCAAGGTCGAGGGCGCGTTGCTGACCCAGTCCACGGCCATCCTCGAGTGGCTGGAGGAGCAGCACCCGGCTCCCGCGCTCTACCCGACGGAGTCGCTCGCCCGCGCCCGCAGCCTATCCCAGCACCAGCACATCCCCTACGAGATCGAGCCGCTCAACAACCAGCGGGTGCTGCGGCACCTGCGACAGGAACTGGCCGGGGACGAGGACGGCTTCAGGCGCCTGGGCCTGCGCCTGCAGGTGAGTCAGGGCACGGGTACGTGACGGCTCCGCCTCCCTGACAGCAATCGACCGCTTGGTCGAATCTTGCAGACCGACGGCAGCCCCATCGACACGCTGATCAGGTATTCTGCAAAATCGGGTCCTCGTGCGGTGCAAGGGGCCCGAGGTCGCAGGCGCGGTGCTGTGGCTCGCCTCGCAGCGCCGTGGAAAACCAGTTGAACCGCCTTGGCGTACTTTACTCAGGCTGATATTGACACGGAAATCGCACATGAGTCGTTTGAAGGTACTGACCGGTCTGGCCTGGCTTTGGGCGGCCTGGCATCTTGGCTTCGGTTTGCTGTCCACCTTTGCTCCCGAGG
>JAWLGG010000415.1:0-3386 GCA_041685155.1 Chromatocurvus sp. | reverse complement strand
TCGGCAGGAAGTGGAGCAGCGGCGCCACGGCCAGCGCAACGACCACGGCGATGAAAATGTACGTCCACATTGATGATGACCCAGGTCAATTGTTGCCGGAAAATCGCAAGTTCGGGATTGCGGCGACCGCTGCTTGTGATATACAACATAACAAAGTCACAACGGTACGGTGAAATCATGGCCAACTACACGAAAATACTGATGGCGGTCGACCTGACCGATGACTCCGCCGAGGTAGCAGAAAGGGCCAAGGCGATTGCCACCAACAACAGCGCCGACCTGCACATCATCCACGTGATCGAGCCCCTGAGCTTTGCCTACGGCGGCGACATACCCATGGATTTTTCCGGCATCCAGGATGAAATACACCAGCAGGCGACGCAACAGCTGGAAAAGTTCGCAACCGAGCAGGGTGTGCCGGCGGATCACCGGCACGTGGTCCTGGGCCAGCCCGAGGTCGAGATTCATGCCCTGGCCGAGGAAATCGGCGCCGACCTTATCGTCGTGGGCAGCCACGGCCGCTATGGGCTCGCGCTCCTCATGGGCTCCACGGCCAACGGCGTCCTGCACGGCGCGACCTGCGACGTGCTGGCCGTGCGCGTTGGCGTGTCCGACTGAGAAAGAACGCCATTTCCCGCAGGAGCACAGCTCAGGACGATGACAGCGCCTGCAGCCGCTCCAGCACGGACCGGCCGTCAAAGGGCCAGCGCAGCTCCGAGCCATCCGCGAAGCGTACCACGGGAATGTGCCAGCCATAGCGTTCGAAAAGCCGGTCGCTGCCGCTGATGTCCGTCACGCGGTAGCTGGCGCCGGGGCTGGCCTTCACAACCGCATCCAGCAGGGCCTCGGCCTGCTCGCACAGGTGGCAGGCCCCCGTGCTGTACAATGTCATTTCCAGTCGATTTTCACCCTGCATGGACCTACCTCCCGACGCCGATGACACCACCAATCCCCACTGACACCGGCAGCGGCCCCGGGGACAGCGACGCCTACCTTTCGCGGCGCGAACAGTTCCGCCGCATGCTCACCGTGTTCGGGCGCAAACCCGCCATGGAAGCGCTGCGCGATCCGGCTCTCGACTGCCGGGTGCTGCACCTGGCCAGCAGCAACCGGGAAGACGGCCTGCTGCGAGAGCTTCGCGAACTCGCCGCGCGGCGCGGCCTCGATGTGCAGGTACACAAGCGAGCCGAACTGGCGCGAATCTCCCGCAATGGCAAACAGGATCAGGGCGTGGCCCTGGATATCCTCTGCCCCGGCTTTCAGTCACTGCAGAGCTTCCTCACGACCCTGGGGGACGCGGCGCCGGCACGCCTGCTGGCCCTCGATGGCGTCACCAACCCCCAGAACATGGGCATGGCACTGCGCTCCGCCCGCGGGGCGGGAATGGACGGCATACTCTACGCCGATCACGGCAACCCGGCACTCGGTCCGCTGGTGATCAAGGCCAGCGCCGGCACCGTGTACTCGGCGCCGGTGCTGCGCTGCGATCGCATCGCCGCCGCGGCCCGGGCCTGTCTCGAGGCCGGGTTCACGCTGTACACGCTGGAGGCGGATGCCGGACGCAGCCTGTTCGAAAGCCGCCTGGCGCAGCGCTCCCTGTTCATACTCGGCAGCGAGACCGACGGCGTCTCTGCCGCCACGCGGGCCCTGTCGCACACGGCGCTGTCCATTCCCATGGCGCCGGGAGTGGAATCCCTGAACGTGGCCGTCAGCGCCGCACTGGTCGGCTACGCGAGCCAGCTGCAGCACTCAGCGTGACAGGTAGGCCATGGCGTCTTCCAGCCCCTTCAGGGTCAGCGGGTACATGTGACCCTCCATCAGCTGGTGTGTCATGCTGATGGACTGGGTGAACTCCCACTCCGCCTTCGGCACCGGATTGATCCACACGGTTTTTTCGTAGGTCCGGCGCAGCCGGCGCAACCACGTCTCACCGGCCTCGTCATTCCAGTGCTCCACCGATCCGCCCGGCTGTACGATCTCGTAGGGCGACATGGCGGCATCCCCGACAATGATCACCTTGTAGTCATGCCCGTACTTGTGCAGTACATCCATGACCGGCGTCCGCTCGTTGTGCCTGCGCACGTTGTTGCGCCAGACGCTCTCATACAGGAAGTTATGGAAATAGAAGCTTTCCATGTGCTTGAACTCGCTGCGCGCCGCCGAAAACAGCTCTTCACATACCCTGACATGGGGGTCCATGGAGCCGCCCACGTCAAAGAACAGCAGCACCTTGACCGCGTTGTGGCGCTCGGGAACCATCTTGATGTCGAGCAGTCCGGCATTGCGTGCGGTGGAGTGGATCGTGTCGTCCAGGTCCAGTTCGTCCGCCGACCCGGTGCGCGCAAACTTGCGCAGGCGGCGCAGCGCCATCTTGACGTTGCGCGTCCCGATCTCGACCGAATCGTCGAGGTTGCGGAAATCCCGGCGATCCCACACCTTCACGGCACGCCGGTTGCCGCCGTTGGGGCCCACCCGGATCCCTTCCGGATGGTAACCCTGCTGCCCGAAGGGCGACGTGCCGCCGGTGCCGATCCACTTGTTGCCGCCCTCGTGGCGCTTTTCCTGCTCCTCCAGGCGTTTCTTGAACTCCTCGATGAGTTTTTCCAGGCCACCGAGGGACTCGATCTTCGCCTTCTCCTCCTCGGACAGGTTCTTCATGAACTCCGAGCGCAGCCAGTCGTCGGGAATCAGCGCCTCGATCACATCGTCCAGCGCCTCGAGGTCGCGGAAATGCGCGCCGAAGGCCTTGTCGAAGCGGTCGTAGTATTTCTCGTCCTTGACCAGGCAGGTGCGGCTGAACAGGTAGAAGTCGTCGATACTGCCCATGACCACATGCCGCTTGAGCCCCTCGAGCAGGTCGAGGAGTTCACGGGTGGTGACCGGTATACCGGCATCGCGCAGACCGTGGAAAAAGTTGACCAGCATGGCTAGCGGGCCACGCAGCCAGGCCGGTAGCGCTCAGAGACCCTATGCGCGCGCGAACAGGCGAGGACCACTAGCGTGACTCCCTGCGGTGCATGAAGGCGAGGCGCTCCAGCAGGTGTACATCCTGCTCGTTCTTCAGCAGCGCGCCGTACAGTGGCGGAATCGCCTTGCTCTGGTCGCGCTCGCGCAGGATCTCGTCGGGGATGTCATCCGCCATCAGCAGCTTGAGCCAGTCGATCAGCTCCGAGGTCGAGGGCTTCTTCTTCAGCCCGGGCACGGAGCGCAGATCGAAGAAGATCTCCATGGCCTCCTGCACCAGCGACCGGGTGATGCCGGGGTAGTGCACGTCGATGATCTGGCGCATGGTGTCGCGGTCGGGAAAATTGATGAAGTGGAAAAAGCAGCGGCGCAGGAAGGCATCCGGCAGCTCTTTCTCGTTGTTACTGGTGATGATGATGATG
>JAWLGG010000414.1:0-3389 GCA_041685155.1 Chromatocurvus sp. | reverse complement strand
CCTGACCCCATCAGGGCTGAGAAGTATCACGGCCTGCTTTGCTGGTGTTCCGCAAATTCCGCGGGGCTTATCTCTCCGTCGCCGTTACTGTCGATCTCGGCGAATGCGGGTGCCCTGCCCAAGTTTCTCATTGCATAGTCTTCGCTGGCGCGATCACTGATCCGCTCACCGCGTGCCTTGTTGAACTCCTGCTCACTGATCGCGCCGTTACCATCTATGTCGTAGTCTTCAAAGGCGGGCCGATTCATGCCGGGACCCTGCCCCATGCCCTTGCCCTTGCCCATATTCCTGCCTTCGGCGCTGCGCTGCGCGGCCTGGTTGCGCTGTCCGGCCATCAGTTCCGCTGGCGTCAACTGCCCATCTCCATCGCGGTCGAACTGGTCGAAAGAGGGTGCGCCAGCGGCTCCGCGCATTGCACCGCCGCGGCTGGCGCTCTCTTTCTGGCGCGCCTCGCGAACGGCGTTGAACTCCGCTTCACTGATGCGACCGTCGCCATTCTGGTCGTAGGTGGCGAAGGGAACGGGTCCCCGTGACATGGCCCCGGGTTGTGCTGCGACCATTGGACTGCTGCCCACCGCAAGACCCAGAAAACCGACGTAGCAGAGCTGCTTCAAGGTGTTCATTTTCGATCTCCCGAAGTGGTGTACAGGCGACGCGACAGGCACGCGTATTGCGTGCTCGCCCGTCGTCGGTGGGGCGGCCGGCAAAGCGGCTGCCCTTACACTACAGGATAGTCTGCGCGCGGCGTGCCCGCCTGTTGTCGCGGGGGGCCAGGCCCGGGCCCTGGTCCCGGACCTGACCCCATAAACGCTAGCGCTCTGCCAGCGCCTCCGGCGCCTGCTGCAGAAGCAGGCGGGTCTTCCTGATGAAGATTGCGCTGTCCTGCGCCACCGTGTCGGTTTCGCCGCGCTCCGAGGCGAGGTGGACCGACTCCAGGGTTTCCGCGAGCTGCTCGAGTTCTTTGTCCAACCTCTGCAGTGCGTTCTCCAGCGTGTAGGTGATTTCGTGTACCGAGTGCAGCCGTCCGCTGTCGAAGTCGTCCTTCTGCACAATGGAGGCCAGCTCGTCGCTGTAGTCACGCAGGTTTTGCAGCGCTTCTTCAAGCGTCTCGGAGGTCTCACCGCTATAGTGCTCGGGCCTGTCGTCAGCCAGCGCAAGGCCGGGAGCGGTGATGAGGCAGATGAACAGGGAAAGTGCTTTCAGGTGCATTCGAGCGCCCTCTGATAGTGGTGGTTCGGGGCACTATAATGCAAATAAGAGTCATTAGCATTAAATTTATCGTGCGGGCGAGTGGTGCCTCTTGCCGTCCCGACCATCTCTTTTTTTTGGGGTCAGATCCGGGACCTGGTCCCGGACCTGACCCCGAGCACCGCGCGGACCTGACCCCGAGCACGGGACCTGGTCCCGGACCTGACCCAGAGCAGGCTAGAACGCGAACCTGCCGCGATCCGCGCGGGTGCTGCGCAGTATCTGCTCCCGGTCGCCAGCGATGCACGGTACATCATGGGGCGGGTCGTCGTGCACGATCAGTGCTGACGCGGTTTCCAGTGCCACGGTTGTGATGAAGGCGATCCGAAGTGACTTCACCTCGTCCAGCGGTACCCAGCACAGGCCCGACAGCTCATCGGCCGCACCCGAGAAGTCATCCAGATCATTGCCGTGGACGGCGGCGTCGGCGTCTACGAGGAAGAAACGTGCATCAAAGCGCCGTGGCGCGCCGGGGGGTGTAATCGCGCGGAAAACAAAGCGGAATCCGCCGGCGCAGGGCAGGCAGCCCCGGTCCTCGAATACCTCCCAGTCAGGCGGTGCGGGCGCGGGCCAGCTCCCCTTGCGCCCAATCAGCAGGCCCGTTTCCTCACTGACTTCACGGATGGCCGCCGCCTGCAGTGCGGCGGCTGTCACCCCGCTGTCGGTGCCTTCGGTCAGGCGGTCGCGGCAGGTGGCCCCCAGGCCACGCGCCAGACTGACCTGTCCATCGCCCGCATCCACCGCCCCCCCGGGAAACACGAACACCCCCGGCATGAACACGGCGCGTCGGTTGCGTTGCCCCATGAGCACTCTGGGACGGGTCGAACGATCCCGAACGAGGATAACGCTCGCGGCATCGCGGACAGGAACGGTGTCGGGCATACATGCCATCTCGAACGGCGGAGGGTGTGTATGTTGGCACAAACCCGGGCCTGTTGCCGCCAGCGGGCTGACTCCCGTCGACGCGCAACGCCATCGCACCCTCGCCAGTTCCCCGCCCGGCTTGAGAGCGGTGCGCACTCGCGCTATAACGGAACGATGGCTGACGCAAATGAGAGAAACCCGACCGTCCCCCGGATTCCCCACGATGGCGAAGCGGTGGGCCCGCCGGGTGCAGGTGCCCCTTGAGCGGCCGCAAGATGCTGTCGGCCCTCCAGTGATGCGCGAATGGACCTTCGCCTCGGCAGGGGCAACCCATCCGGGCCAGCGCAGGCACAACGAGGACAACTGGCACGCGGATACGGAAACCGGTTTTTTCATCGTTGCAGACGGTGTTGGCGGTCTTGAGGCAGGGGAGGTGGCGTCGCTGATCGCCTGCAGCGTGACGGCGGAGCAGGTGCGGTCGGGCAACAACCTCGCGCCGGCACTGCAGTCGGCTCACAGCACCATACGCCAGGCAGCTCACGTCGCCGGCAGGCCGTCAGCGAGCATGGCCGCAACGGCGGTGGCGCTGCGGGTACAGCCGGACGCGCAGACGTTTTCCGTGGCGTGGGCGGGCGATAGCCGGCTGTATCTGTGGGATGGTGAGCTGAAGTCGCTGACACGGGATCATTCGCTGGTAGAATCGCTTCTGCGTCGCGGTGAGATCAGTCGCGCCGAGGCGGACACGCATCCGCGCAGGAATGTGATCCTGGTGGCGCTTGGTGACACCCAGGGTGAACTGGAGCCGGGAGAGAATCGTGGATCGCTGCCGGCAGATGCGCTGTTTATGCTCTGCAGTGACGGACTCACGGATGTGGTTGCGGCAGACACCCTGTGCAGCCTGCTGTCCCGGGAGGACGAGAGTCTGCAGGCGCGGGCCGACGCGCTGGTGCAGGCGGCGGTGGATGCCGATGGACGCGATAATATCACCGCGCTGCTGGTGTCCTGTCGTGCGGCGGGGCATGCGTCTGCAGACGGCTCACCTCCCGGCGGGGGGCCGGTGGTCTATGAAACGTTTGATCCCGGCAGCGGCGAGCGCCGGCGGGAGGCCCATGAAGAACAGGCCGCCCCGACCAAACGCCGGGTACCGGCCAGCGGTGATAATAGCGGTACGCCCCCGGCACCCGCACAAGCGGCGCAGGCCGTCGGCGCACGGTCGCCACAGGCCCCGCGCTGGCGAGTGTGGCTCGCCGCCGTGGCTTTGTTCGCGGGCGTGCTGG
>JAWLGG010000413.1:0-3394 GCA_041685155.1 Chromatocurvus sp. | reverse complement strand
CAGCTGCACGCGGTCGCCGAGGCGCTCGGTGAGCAGCTTCCAGCCGTCCCAGTCGGACTCGTCCAGCCCGTCCTCGATGGAAATGATGGGGTGCCCGTCGACCAGGCCTGCCAGGTAATCGACGAAGCCCGCACTGTCGTAATCCACGCCCTCCCCCGACAGCCGGTAACGGCCATCGCGGTAGAACTCCGACGCGGCGCAGTCCAGCGCCAGGGTGATGTCCTGGCCCAGCGCGTAACCGGCGTTGCCCACCGCCTCTGCGATCACCTCGAGCGCGGCGGCATTGCTCGGCAGGCTGGGGGCGAAGCCGCCCTCGTCGCCCACCGCCGTTGCCAGGCCGCGCGCGGACAGCACTTTCTTCAGGTGGTGGAATATCTCCGCACCCGCGCGCAGCGCCTCGGCAAACGAGGCGGCTGCCACGGGCTGAACCATGAACTCCTGGATGTCGACGTTGTTGTCCGCGTGCTCGCCCCCATTGAGGATATTCATCATGGGCACCGGCATGGTCAGGGACGTGTTGTCCGCCAGCGCGGCGATGTGGCGGTAAAGCGGCAGCTGCTGCGATATCGCCGCCGCCTTCGCGCTGGCGAGGGACACCGCGAGGATGGCGTTGGCGCCAAAGGTCGCCTTGTTCGGCGTACCATCCGCCTCGATCATGCGCCGGTCGACATCGCGCTGTGCGCGGGCATCAGCGCCACGCAGCAGAGTGGCGATGCTGTCATTGACATGATTGACGGCGGACAGGACGCCCTTGCCCAGGTAGCGCGTCGCGTCGCCATCGCGCAGCTCCAGCGCCTCCCGTGAACCGGTGGAGGCACCCGAGGGCGCGCAGGCTGCGCCGAGGCTGCCGTCCTCCAGCCGGACCTCGGCCATGACCGTGGGGTTGCCACGGGAGTCGAGGACCTCGAATGCCTGGACGGTCTTGATCTTGCTCATGCCATGTCTCCGGGGTTGTCAGTCGATTGTCAGGGGCGGCAGGCGCTTGACGAGCTCGTCGATCGCCCTGGCCTGCTCCAGGAATTCCTCGAGGCGATCCAGCGGCAGCGCACTCGGGCCGTCACACAGCGCCCTGTCCGGGTCCGGGTGCGCCTCGAGGAACAGGCCCGCGAGCCCGACGGCGAGGCCCGCCCGCGCCAGCTCCGCCACCTGCGACCGCCGGCCACCCGAGGCGGCACCCATCGGGTCGCGACACTGCAGGGCGTGGGTGACGTCAAATATCAGCGGAATGTTGCCGCAGGCCTTGCGCATCACATCAAAGCCCAGCATGTCCACAACGAGGTTGTCGTAGCCGAACAGGGTGCCGCGCTCGCACAGCATCAGGCGGTTATTGCCACACTCGCGGAACTTCTCCACAACGTTGCCCATCTGCGCCGGACTCAGGAACTGCGGCTTCTTGATGTTGATCGCGGCGCCGGTGGCCGCCATCGCAGCCACCAGGTCTGTCTGGCGTGCGAGAAAGGCCGGCAGCTGTATGATGTCGCAGACAGCAGCGGCGGGTGCGGCCTGCTCCGGCGCGTGCACATCGCTGATCACCGGCAGGCCATAGTCGGACCTGACCCGGGCCAGTATGCGCAGCCCCTCATCGACACCCGGACCGCGAAACGAGTGGATGGAGGAGCGGTTGGCCTTGTCATAGGACGCCTTGAACACCAGCGGGATACCGAGTTTTGCACAGACCTCCCGGTACACACCCGCGACATCCATGGCAAATTGCTCGCTCTCGAGCACGTTGACGCCCCCGAGCAGGGTGAAGGGCTGCGAATTCGCGATGGTAATACCGGCGACGTTGACGCTGGCTTCCTGCATGCCGTAATTCTCCGCTGTAGAGTCGCTACGCTGCCCCTATCGGACCGCTGCCCGGGCGACAGCCGCCTCGATGAAGCTGGTGAACAGGGGATGACCGCCGCGCGGGCGCGAGGTGAATTCCGGGTGGAACTGGCAGGCGATGTACCAGGGGTGCCCCGGCAGCTCGATCATCTCAACCAGGCTCCTGTCAGCCGACCACCCCGCGACACGCATGCCCGCGTCCTGCAGGCGCTGTACGTAGTTGTTATTGACCTCGTAGCGGTGGCGATGGCGCTCGTTCACCGTATCGGCAGCGTAGATCTCGCGCGTCCGGCTGCCCGGCTCCAGGTGACAGGGCTGGGCGCCCAGGCGCATCGTGCCGCCGAGGTCCGAGGTCTCGTCGCGCAGCTGCGTCGACCCGTCGGCGTTCTGCCACTCCGTAATCAGTGCGATGACCGGATGTGGCGTATCGCGGTCCATTTCGGTGGAGTTGGCGCCTCCCAGACCGCAGACATTGCGCGCATACTCAATCAGCGCCACGTGCATGCCGAGACAGATACCGAGGAATGGCACACCTTTCTCGCGCGCGTGGCGCACCGCCGCGATCTTGCCCTCGACACCGCGATCACCGAAGCCCCCGGGGACGAGGATTGCATCCGCCGAGTCGAGAATGGCCGTGCCGTTGCGCTCGATGTCCTCGGCCTCGACGTAATCGACCTGGACATTGGTCAGCGTCTGCAGGCCGGCATGGGCCAGGGCCTCGTTCAGGGACTTGTAGGCGTCCGGCAGCTCCATGTACTTGCCGACCATGGCCACCCGCACCAGGCCGCGGTCGGGGCTGAACTCCCGTCGCAGCACCTCGTCCCACTCAGCGAGATCAGCGGGCGGGCACTCGAGCCGGAAGCGCTCGACCACGAAATCGTCGAGCCCCTTGTCGTGCAGTGCCCGCGGAATCCGGTAGATGGAATCCGCGTCCATGAGTGGGATGACGGCGCGCTCCTCCACGTTGGTGAAGAGGGATATCTTGCGACAGGCGCCTTCATCGATGGGCACGGAACAGCGGCAGAGCAGGATGTCCGGCTGCAGGCCGATGGAGCGCAGTTCCTTGACCGAGTGCTGTGTCGGCTTGGTCTTGATCTCACCCGCCGTGGCGATATAGGGGACCAGGGTCAAGTGCATGAGCAGCGCACGCGAGGAGCCCAGTTCCACCTTCAGCTGCCGGGCCGCCTCGAGGAAGGGCAGGCCCTCGATATCGCCGACGGTGCCGCCGATCTCCACCACCGCGACGTCGGCATCGCCGGCACCAAGGTACACGCGCCGCTTGATCTCGTCGGTGATGTGGGGAATGACCTGCACCGTGCCACCGAGGTAATCACCGCGGCGCTCCTTGGCCAGCACGGCGTTGTAGACACGGCCAGTGGTGAAGTTGTTGCTGCGGTGCATGACGGTTCGGGTGAAGCGCTCGTAATGGCCGAGATCCAGGTCGGTCTCTGCGCCGTCCTCCGTGACAAACACCTCGCCGTGCTGGAACGGGCTCATGGTGCCCGGGTCGACGTTGATGTACGGGTCCAGCTTGAGCAGCGTGACCTTGAGGCCCCTGCTCTCGAGC
>JAWLGG010000412.1:0-3408 GCA_041685155.1 Chromatocurvus sp. | reverse complement strand
ATCTATCACCGTTCTCAGGTCATGCAGGTTCCTGCCCAGCCGGTCGGGATAACAGATCAGCTGCACGGCATTACGCAATGCCATCTTCCACTCCTGTATTGCTCGCGCGCGAATCCCTGCGGACGCTCATGCGCCCGCTGAGGTCTCTGCCTCGGGCAGAGTCGCATGCTCACGCACCGCCGCCATGAATTCCTCGCCCCACAGGGCAATGTCGTAGTGGCGCACCGAATCGAATGCCTCTGCCAGGCGATGACGCGCCTCATCGCGGCTGAGGTTCAGTGCGAAGTAGCAGGTGGACACCATCTCGTGAGGGTCATGCGGATTTGTCAGTATAGCGCCACGCAGCTCTGCTGCCGCGCCCGCAAACTCGGACAGCACCAGAACGCCGCATCCCTGCGTCAGCCCCTGGGTCGCGACAAATTCCTTGGCGACGAGGTTGAGGCCGTCGCGCAGTGGCGTTATCCACATGACATCGGCTGCCGCATAATAAGCCACCAGATGCTCAAAGGGCACAGCACGGAAGAAGAACTGCACCGGCGTCCAGCCAATGCGCGCATAGCGCCCGTTGATGTGGCCCACCGTCTGTTCAATCTGCAGCTGCAGTTCATCGTAGATCTTCATGCCGCTGGACGCGGGCACACAGATCGTGACCAGCGTGACTTTTTCCTGCAGCTCCGGATTTTCCTCCAGCAGGCGCTCGTAAGCATGCAGTTTTTCGAGAATGCCCTTGGTGAAGTCCAGCCGCTCGACCGACAGCAGCATGCGGACTCCCGACAGCTCATCACGCAACTCCGCAATACGCTGCTTCTGTGCGGGATCGTCCAGAGCCCTTTCGACCCGTCCGATATCCAGCCCGACAGGATGGGCGCCAAGGCCGATGGAGCGCCCGGCAACCTCGATCTCGGTTGTCATTTCCTCAAGGCCCACGGCACAGCCGTAGGTAAAGAACCGCGGCGCACAATTGACGCGCTGGCGAATCTCGACGGGCATGACACCGCGTGCGACATCCACAAAGTTCTCTGCCTGCCGGGGTATATGAAACCCGATATAGTTGCACTGCAGCAGGCTGCCGACGATCTGCCGACGCCAGGGCAGCACGTTGAAAACGTCTGCGGAAGGGAAGTAGGTATGATGAAAAAAGGCAATAGTCACATCCGGTCGTATCTCGCGGAGAAACGCCGGCACCATCCACAGATTGTAATCGTGAATCCACACCACGGCATTCGCCGCCGCCTCGCCCGCTGCACGCTCCGCAAAGCGCCGATTGACGTCCAGAAAAACACCCCAGTGCTCCTCGTGGAAGATGGCGCGCTCCCAGAACGTGTGAAGCGTGGGCCAGAACGCCTCTTTCGAGAAGCGCTTGTAGAAAATATCGACGTCATCCTCGGTCAGCGCCACCCGCGCGGCTACCAGCTTCGGGTAATGATTGACGTCCACCTCAGTGTGAACCTCGAACTCGCCCACCACCGGATCATCGACTGCCCACGCAACCCAGGAGCCGGGCTTACCGTCGGCAAAGAAGCTCAGCAGCGTGGGAATGATCCCGTTGGGCGACCGCGGGCGTCGACGCTTGCGCTCGCCGTCTTCGATAAACTCCTCGTAAGGCAGACGGTGATACACAATCACCAGATCGGACTTGCCGCGCTCGGTCACCGGGATCAGTTCGGCTTCAATGCCACTACTGCCGAGAAAACCGAAATACTCGAAGGCTTCGACAATGCCACCCGCGCCCGGGGCACGGGCATGATAGACCCGCGCGAGATCTGCGGTTGACGCCAGCAGCCCGGCTTCGGAATCGCCCACACACACGCCCTTGAAACCTGTCTCGTACATGGATAGATCGTTCAGCGTATCGCCGGCGACAAGGACGTCCTCCCTGTCAACGCCGAGATGGTCAACCAGACGCGTGAGCGTATGCCCCTTGTTGACGCCCCGCGGCAGGACATCGAAATACTTGCCGGCCGAGAACAGCAGATCGCAGTCGAGACCGTCGACAATACGGCGTACCTCATCGTCGATGTGGTGCTCCTCGCAGAAATACGAGCAGCGACGCTCCTGGGGAACTTCCTGACGCTGCAGGTGAGGAAGGTGCGCAAGCGCTTCCGCGACGGCACGGTCACCGGGCCATATCTGCTCAATATCATCCTGGATCTGAAAGACCGGTTGCTGAGTACCGCCGTGTACAACGGTCGCGCCCACATCGGCGATGATGTAATCGGGCTGTGGAATGGTGGGGTCAGCCAGCAGCGGCAGCACGTGCTCAAGGCCACGACCGGTCACAAACACGAGATCGATATCGGGGTGCGAAGCCACCAGCTGGTACAGCCTGAGGCGCGCCATCTGGCTACCGCCAAGAAACGTTCCGTCGAGATCAGTGGCAAGAAGCATGGTAGTGGCCGTTGACGCATCGCGGACACCACAAGCGGCCCCGCGGCGCCAGTCGCGCCGTAATCCTCCCTTGTCTGCATTGTCGTAGTTCAGCGATATCCGTCACCGGATGCCGCATAAGAGACAGAACCGCAGGGTGAACCCGGCACCCTGACCCCGCTGCAATTCCTGACAGCGTTTTCCCGCAAGCGCAAAACCTTAGCGCGTTTTGTCAACCACCGCCAGTGGGCACGCCGCAGGCCCGCGCTCTTCGGTCCGCTATCGTCCAAGGCCCACTAAAGCTGTGCAATCGCACCCCACAGCGCCAGGACCAGCAGGCCAAGCATCGACAGCATGCCGATGGCCATGCCCGCCGTGCGGGTCTGCGGGTCGCGGATATAGGCATTGCGGTAAAGCACCCTACCGGCGAAAAAGGCAAGCCCCAGCAAGGGCGCGGCGATCGGCAGGAAGAAGAATCCGGCAACAATCCACATGGCGGGAACAACCACTACCAGCTGCTCCAGCGTGTTCATCTGTACGCGATAGGCGCGCTCGAAACTCTCGTGACCGGTGACCGCCGGCGCGCGGATATCGTGTCGCAGGCGCTCCCTGCCCACCAGCATTGAAAAAGTCAGATACTGCATCAGCAGCAACAGTGTAACGAGTGCGGTAAAAGCCATGGTTCTACTCCTGGTGTGAGGCTAACGTATGTCTGATCCGGCCTTGCCCTGACAGGGTGTTACCAGCCCCTCACGCTGTCCATGACCGCCGGTGTTGACCGCTACAGCCGTGTCCAGCAACACCTGAGCCAGCGCCAGCGCGAAGCGCACACGAAACCGGTGCGTCCGGCCGGGCAAGAGCGTGTCAATCAAAAATGTGCGGATCCGCGCGTTCCAGCAGCGTATTGACTGCGGAACTGCAGGGCAACGTGCCAAAGTTGCGATCCCCCCGGGAATCCAGCCGGGAGCGGATGAAAGCGTCGGCAATGTCCGGCGTTGCCGTCTGCAGCAGCAGCGCAGCCTGCATTGTCAACGCCAGCTG
>JAWLGG010000411.1:0-3408 GCA_041685155.1 Chromatocurvus sp. | reverse complement strand
AGGGCACGCGCCCGGCGATGAGCGGCATCGTCTCGAACAGGCCATCGCCGTAGTCAAGCCCGCGGTCTGACAGCGGCAGTGCCGTCGCCGCCGCGCCGTCGATCCAGGTCTGTATGGCCGCGGCCAAGCCGGCTCACTAACTCAGGCGGCTGAAGACGAGCGAGCCGTTGGTGCCACCAAAGCCGAAGGAGTTGGACAGCGCGTGCCGGATGGGGCGCTCCTGCGCGGCATTGGGGACGTAATTGAGATGGCAGCCGCTGTCGATGTTGTCGAGATTCATGGTCGGTGGGGCGACCTGGTCACGCAGGGCCAGGATGGTGTAGATGGCCTCCACCGCGCCGGCGGCGCCGAGCAGGTGGCCGATCATGGATTTGGTCGAGCTTACCGCCACGGCACTGGCGGCACTGCCGAGAACGGTCTCGATCGCACGGCTCTCCGCCAGGTCGCCGGCCTGCGTCGAGGTACCGTGGGCGTTGATATAGTCGATAGCATCCGCGGCCAGGCCCGCGTCGCGCAGCGCATTCGTCATGGCCACCGCCGCACCGCGGCCATCTTCCGGCGGCAGCGTCATGTGATAGGCATCACCGCTCATGCCAAAGCCGCTGACCTCGGCATAGATACGTGCGCCGCGGCTCTTCGCGGACTCATATTCTTCCAGCAGCAGAACGCCGGCGCCATCGCCGAGAACAAAGCCATCCCGGTCCCGGTCCCAGGGCCTTGAGGCCGCCGCAGGATCGTCGTTGCGCGTGGACAGGGCCCGTGCGGCGGCGAAGCCACCCAGCCCGACGGGCGTTGTCGCCATTTCGGCCCCGCCAACCAGCATGACATCGGCGTCGCCCTGGGCAATGAGGCGCGCACCGAGGCCGATATTGTGGGTTCCCGTGGTGCAGGCGGTGACGATGGCGAGGTTGGGCCCCTGCATGCCGTACTTCACGGACAGGTTGCCGCTGATCATGTTGATGATGGAACCGGGAACGAAAAACGGCGAAATCTTGCGCGGGCCGGCACTGTTGACGATTTCGGTGTTCTTTTCTATCTGCCCGATGCCGCCGATACCGGATCCGATGGCGCAGCCGATCCTGGGCGCGTTGGCGTCGGTGATTTCAAGTTCCGCGTCCTGCATGGCCTGTATGCCCGCGGCCATGCCGTACTGGACAAACACATCCAGCTTGCGCGCTTCCTTGGCAGAGAGGTACGGCGAGACGTCGAAGTCACGGACGCTGGCGCTGAAGCGGGTGCTGTAGGCGCTGACATCAAACGCCGTAATATCGGTGGCGCCGCTGCGGCCCGCCAGAATATTCTCCCAGCTCGCCTCGACGGTGTGGCCGACGGACGTTACCGCACCCATCCCCGTTACCACGACTCTTCTGCCGTTCACAGGTTCGCTCCTTGCTCAGTCCGGGCCTGCACGGGAGGCGATACCACGGCAACCCGGGCGGTCATAAAAAAAGCCGCCCCATCGCACAATAGAGGCGGCCTCCAGTCGCGCGACTACACCAATCAGGCGAGATTGGCGTTGATGTAATCGATGGCGAGCTTGACCGTGGTGATTTTCTCGGCTTCTTCGTCGGGAATTTCCGTTTCGAACTCCTCCTCCAGCGCCATGACCAGCTCAACCGTGTCAAGGGAGTCTGCGCCGAGGTCTTCGACGAACGAGGCTTCTGTCTGCACTTCGTCTTCTTTGACACCAAGCTGCTCGGCGACAATTTTTTTCACGCGTTCTTCGATGCTGCTCATGATTATTGATAACTCCTGCTTCTGTTGGAAACCCAAACCACACCCGGTTCGAGCGATGATTTTACAAGTTTTTTCCGGGTAGTAATACTACTTTTCCGGGCGTGCTCCCTACGCCATGAACATGCCGCCGTTGATGTGTATCGTCTCTCCCGTGATGTAGGCCGCCGCATCGCTGCACAGGAATCCGACGAGTGCGGCGATTTCCTCCGGCGCGCCGAGGCGTGCCAGCGGGATCTGACCGAGCATGGCTTCCCTCTGGGCCTCACTCAGGCCGCGGGTCATGTCGGTGTCGATGAATCCCGGCGCGACACAGTTCACCGTCACGTTGCGGGCGCCCAGCTCTCTCGCCAGCGCCCGGCTGAAACCACCGGCGCCTGCCTTGCTCGCCGCATAGTTGCTCTGGCCTGCATTACCCATGGCGCCGACCACCGACGTCACGTTGACGATCCGGCCCCAGCGCGCCCTGGTCATACCCTTCACGCAGGCCTTGCTCAGGCGATAGAGGCCGCTCAGGTTGGTACTGATGACATCGTCCCACTCGTCCGCCTTCATGCGCATGAGCAGGTTGTCCCGGGTAATGCCCGCGTTGTTCACCAGCACCAGCGGCGCGCCGTGGCTCGAGGTCACCTCGGAGACCAGTGCGCCCACCGCATCGGCATCGGTGACGTCCAGCGCCATGCCCGTGCCGGGTGTGCCCGCCGCCTCCAGATAGTCGCTAATGGCAGCGGCCCCGCTTTCCGAGGTTGCCGTGCCGATGACCCTGTGGCCACTGCCCGCAAGCGTCTCGGCAATTGCGCGACCGATGCCGCGACTGGCGCCCGTGACCAGGGCGACCCTGGCTGGCGTATGCGATTCACTCATGCCTGCACCTCCGGTGGCGTGTTGCTAACGTCGAGCAATGTCTGAAGATCCTCGGGTGCCTCCAGCGGAAAACTCTCGATCGACCTGTCGATGCGCTTGTTCAGCTTGCACAGCACATTCCCCGGCCCGCACTCGGCAAGGCGCGTCGCGCCGCCCGCCAGCAGCGACCTGACGCAGTCGGTCCACATGACCGGAGAGGCAATCTGCGCCACCAGCAGGTCGCGGATGCTTCCGGGATCGCTTTCCGCCCGGGCGTGGACATTGTGAATCACAGGGATCTGCGGCGTCCTTATGACAATTCCTGCAAGCACTTCCGCCAGTTTCTCACCGGCGGGCTGCATCAGGCTGGTATGGAAAGGTGCGCTGACCGACAGCGGCATGCAGCGTTTCGCCCCCGCGGCCTTCAAAGCATCGGTCGCGGCATCCACCGCACCGGCGTGTCCGGCAATCACAACCTGCCCCGGCGCGTTGTAGTTCACTGCGGCCACGACCTCGCCCCGGGCGGCTGCCGTCTCCTCGCAGATGCGGCGGATGTCGGCGTCATCCAGGCCAAGAACTGCTGACATCGAGCCCTCGCCCACGGGCACCGCTGACTGCATGAAACGCCCCCGCTCCCGAACCAGGCGCAGCGCGTCGGCGAAATCCAGGCTGCCGGCACAGGTCAGCGCCGAGAATTCGCCCAGGCTGTGGCCGGCGAGCAGCGCCGGCGACGGACCGCCCTGTGCGCGCCAGGCTCGCCACAGTGCAACGCTGCATGCGAGCAGAACCGGCTGTGTGGTCTCAGTCAGGTTGAGAGCCGCCTGGTCAGCC
>JAWLGG010000410.1:0-3409 GCA_041685155.1 Chromatocurvus sp. | reverse complement strand
CTCACCTTCGACCGCAAGGTCAACGTGCAGGCCGGCGAGTTCGTGTTCCTGTGGATTCCGGGCCTGGGAGAAAAGCCCTTCTCGGTCCTCACCGACGATCCATTCACCCTGGTGGCCATCGATGTCGGCCATTTCACCCACGCCCTGATGGACCTGCCCGCGGGCACGGAAGCCTACGTGCGCGGGCCCCACGGTGTTCCGGTCGCCCCCCCCGAGGATGCCCGCATCATGGCGGTTGCCGGTGGCACCGGTCTGGCAGCGGTCTACCAGATCGCCCGGGATTTCGGCAACGCGGACATCTTTACCGGTGCGCGCAGCGCTGAACGGCTGTATTTTCTTGATGAATGCCGCGATATCGCCACGGTGCACGTGTCCACCGACGACGGCAGCGCCGGTTACCACGGGCGGGTCACAGAATTGCTGCGCGAGCACCTCGCCAGCCTGTCCCGGGAAGAGCTGGACGCGCTGGTGTTCTACAACTGTGGTCCGGAGCCAATGGTTCACTCCGCAATCGCAGTGCAGCGGGAATTCTGCGACGACAGCCAGATATTCAGCGCCATCGACTACCTGACCAAATGCGGCGTCGGCATCTGCGGCGCCTGCGCGGCACCCGACGGCAGGCGCGGCTGCGTGGACGGACCCTTCCTGTCGCTGTAGATCACAGTGATCAGGCTATCAAGACGGCGCGAGGTATCAGCTCTTGTCAAAAATCCGCACGGTAAGCCTGGTGCTTGGCAGTGGTGGCGCACGTGGTCACGCCCATATCGGGGTCATCCGCGCGGTCGAGGAGCGCGGCTACGATATTCGCAATATCGCCGGCTGCTCTATGGGCGCTCTGATCGGAGGGGTTTACGCTGCGGGCGCGCTTGATGAGTATGCCGACTGGGCCTTTACCCTTGAGAGTACGGACGTACTCAAGCTGCTTGACATGTCTTTCTCCGGGCACTCATTGTTCAAAGGCGAGCGCATATTCGATGCACTCAGGGATCTGCTCGGCGAACGACAGATAGAGGATCTGGACCGCGGTTTCGTGGCGGTTGCCACAGCACTCGACGAGCAGCGGGAGGTGTGGCTGAGCTGCGGTGAGCTGTTCGCCGCCATACGCGCCTCGAGTGCAGTGCCTGGCTTTTTCGCACCGGTGATACGCGACCATCGCCTGCTTGTGGACGGCGGGCTGATCAACCCGATCCCCATCGCGCCGACCCTGATGGACACCACCGACGCAACTATCGCCGTAAACCTCAATGCCATCAATGGCCGTCTTCAGACCCCGGCGTCCTCTGACGGCGAGTACGAGCCGGAAAGCGGGCGGGAAGAGAAAGGTTATGGAAAGCGTGTCGTCGACTGGCTGCGCGAGCCGTTCGCTGGCAATGACGATGCCGGGCAGCGGGAGCCCCCGTCGGCAATCGATCTCCTGAGCAAGTCATTGGACACCATGCAGGGCAGCATCGCACGCATGAAGCTCGCCACCTATGCGCCAACGATCATTGTGGAAATCCCGCGCCACGCCGCGGACTTCTTCGAATTCCACCGTGCTGAGGAGATGGCACAGATTGGCTACGAGGCAGCGCATTCGGTGATCGACCGGCTGGAAGACTGACTCCTTGACCATTGATGCGCTGGAAGCTAGCCGCATCGGCTGCAGTACCCTGCGCCGTACGGGACAGCACAGCCTGGCTGACCTGAGAGCCACCCCCTGGTTTTTTGCCTGGAAGAACCGTTCACGCTTTGTGCTACCCACTGCGTGGGCAGGCCCTTCCTGTCGCTGTAGCTGTAGCTGGTCGCTGCCGGCAAATCTGCTACCCTGAATCGCACACCCGCGGACAGGCAATCGAGTACAGTGGAGACCTCGAGCGATTACGGTGAAGATAGCCTGCGCTTCCTGATGCATTCACTGGCAAGGGTGCTGACCAGCATCGGTCAGCAGCGCGTAGCCGACTGTCTGCCCTGGCAGCCGCTCTGGTGCGAACGGGCCTCAATGCCTGTTATAGAGCTGCCTGCGGACAGCACCGAGGACTGCCTGCAGGCCTTTTCCATTGCCTTTCAACTGCTCAACCTCGCGGAGGAAAACGCGGTGGTGCAGTCCCGCCGCATCACCGAGCGGCGTGGAGCCAAAGCCGGCGAATCCGGCGCCTGGGAGCAGGCCTTCACGCAGGCTCTCGACGCGGGACTCGACGACAGCGCGATGGCAGAGATACTCGCGTCGCTGCGCATCGAGCCCGTGCTGACAGCCCACCCCACCGAAGCCAAGCGCCAGACCGTTCTCGAGCACCACCGCAGGCTGTACCGGCTGCTTGTCGCGCGCGAAAACAGCATGTGGACCCCGGCCGAGCAGGCGGCGCTGGCGCGAGACACCGACGCCTGCCTGGAGCGCCTGTGGCGCACGGGCGAGATCTATCTGGAAAAGCCCCAGCTGGCCGATGAGCGGCGCCTCATCATGCACTTCCTCGGCGGCGTCTTCCCCGAGGCCATTGCGGCATTCAATACCCGACTGCTTCAGGCCTGGACCGCCGTCGGCCTGGATCCTGAGCTGCTCGCCGCAAGCGACGCGCGACCCCGGGTAGTGTTCGGCAGCTGGGTCGGGGGCGACCGCGACGGCCACCCCGGCGTCAGCGGGACGGTCACGGCGGACACACTGCGCCGGCATCGCGAGACAGCACTGACGCTGATCGAGAACTCCCTGGAAGCGCTCGCCGGCAGGCTCAGCCTGTCGCTGCACCGTCGGGCAGCGCCCCCTGCCCTTCTCAGCGCCATCGACGAGCGCAGGCTGGCGCTTGGCGCGGCCGCAGGCAGGGCACTCGCGCGCAATCCCGAGGAACCCTTTCGCCAGTATGTGAATCTGCTGCGGGCAAGCCTGCCCCGTCAGGACGCGCGCGCGCCGGGCAGTTTCTCCTCTGCCGACGAGCTGGACGCCGCCCTGGCCCTGCTCGAGGAAGCGCTGCAGAGCGTCGGTGCGCAGCGCCTTGCCCGGGAAGACATAACGCCCCTGCGCACCCAGCTACAGAGCTTCGGTTTTCACCTTGCGCAGCTGGATGTGCGCCAGAACAGCGCCGTTCACGACCAGGCCCTGGCCTCTCTTCTCGCGGCGGCGGGCGTGGCGGATGGCGCCGACTATGCGGAGTGGCCAGCTGAGCGCAGGCGTCGCCTGCTGGACGCGGAGCTGCAAAGCCCGCGACCGTTCAGCGGCCACGGCCGCGCTCCGGACGGGGCAGCGCAGACAGCACTCGCCCCCCTGCAGGTCCTCGCAGATCACCTGCACGAGCACGGACCACAGGGCCTGGGGGCGCTGATCGTGAGCATGACGCGCAGCACGGAAGACCTGCTGGCCGTGTATGTCCTCGCCCGCGACGGCGGTCTGCTGCTGGCGGACGAGAGCGGCGCGGCCGTCTGTCCGCTGGAAGTCGTGCCA
>JAWLGG010000409.1:0-3410 GCA_041685155.1 Chromatocurvus sp. | reverse complement strand
CCGGAAACCTTTCCAGCGCGCGCGCCGCCCGTTGTTCGAGCCCGACGCACAGCATTGCGTGGAGCAGGAACGCGGCATCGCGAAACCAGAAGCGCTTGGAGGTATAGGGGCCGGGATAGACGTCGCCCGGTGAATGCAGCACCAGCGATGTGACGGCGGCATCGTACAGGAACTGGTAGCGCGGTTCGGGACAATCCAGCCTGCAGGTCTGCTGCCGCTCGATGCGCCAGGCATCCTCCGGCAGCGTATCGGCATCGGCGTCGGGCAGTGGAAAGCTCGCGGTGATCCTGCGCTGGCCGCCGCCGGCCGCGATCGGGAACATCGCGGCCGCGGTCACCATGCCCACCGTGCACTTGCCCTCGGTGTTGTCCTGCTGGTCGATGAGATGGATGAACACGTCGCCATGGCGATAATCCGACACGTGATGGCGGTCCGCCGGTTCGCTGAAATCCACCCGCTGCTCGCCGTCCACCAGCCAGCTCCGGCGGTCCTGCGCAAGACTCACCTTGTGTACGAAACTGACGCCCTCCGGGTTACAGGAGCGCAGCGCCAGCACCAGCCAGCCCGCGCCGTCGCTGTCCGCGGTCGCCGTCATCCTGCAGACCGGCCTGCCGTCCTCGACCTGCACCTCGGCCCGGCTTTCCAGCGACAGCCCCCCCTGGTTGCTGCGGGTAATCACCGCGACGCCGGGATCCAGTTCCTGGTGCTGCTCCACGTTGACGGCGCGGGAAGGCAGCAACGTACGGCCGTCTTCGGTAATGATCCAGCTGTCGACCGACCAGCCATCGTGCAGCGGAGTCAACAGTCCACGCGGGTCGATGATCGGCAGTTCCTTGCAATCGGGATGGCCGATCGCGGTCCAGTTGCGGTGGGTGAGATTGATGTGCGAGATCGAGAAGGAACGCGGGATGAACGCGGGATCACGGGGGTCGAACTGACGCTCGATCCAGTACGGCCAGACCCAGTCCAGGTTGTGCTGGATCACCTTGGTATTTATCAGTCCCCGGGCATGGAACACGAGCCCGGCACGCAGCAGCTCGATCGGTTCGCCGACCTCGGAAGGCTGCGCCAGCGCGCGCATCCGCGCCATCAGTTCGATCGGATCCAGAAAACCCTGGCCGCGCGCGGCCCGGCGGATGATGAAGCGCCAGGGTAACCATTTCATCAGGCTCATTGTACCTCCCTGTCAGCCCGGTCCTGGTCGGCAGTGCCGTCCTCGTGGGCATAGCGTGCCAGCGCGCGCCGCGCCAGCCGGTTGAAATACACCACCGCAAATACGGTGGCGACGAAACCGAAGCCGTACAGCGCCCACTCCACCGGCGTGCGACCGAGTTCGCGCTGCGTCAGCGCCGCAAGGTCGCCGACGATGGAGCCCAGGTAGACATTGTGCACCGAGAACGGGATGAAACCGAGGGCCGAGCCCAGCAGGTAACCGCGAAACCGGAAGGTCGTCAGCCCGAAAAAGTAATTGGCGACCTTGCTCGGAAAAAACGGGATCAGCCGGGTGAGCAGGACCACCTTCCAGCCGTGCCGCGCCATTTCCTCGTTGATCACCCGCAGACGCTCGTGTTCGACGATGAAGCGCTTCGCGCGACCGCCGAGCAGATGGCGCGCGATCAGGAACGACAGCGCCGCGCCTAGCGTGGTGCCGAGCACGACCAATATCGACCCCTGCACGACACCGAATACGAAGCCGGCGCCCATCGTCAGGAAAATGCCCGGCAACAGCAGGACCACCGCCGCAGCCATGATCAGGACGAACAGCACGGTCGCCCATGCACTTTGGTCATCCACCCACGCCAGCAGTTCCAGCAGCCGTTCGTGGACATCGAAATAGAGCAACACGCCCAGCAGCACAGCGACGAGCGCGATGCTCGCAGCGATGGCCCAGAGGGGCGATTGCAACTGCCTGGAAGGTCTGGCTCCGTCGTTTTCGCTCATGTCTCCCTGCACCGGTGTGTGCGAGCTTCAGCGCCGGAAAATCCGGTCGGCGTCGCGCATCCGTCAGCGATGACGTCCGGTACCGAAGCCGCTCATTCAGGGACATACTAGTACACGCTGGCCGAAACTGCGCGCCGGGCCATGTCACAGACACCGGGGTGGAGCCGGGATGCTTGTAAACAACTATCAGGGAATGTTGTGCGACAGGGTCGTGACGGTGTCTGCCTCAAAGACCCGCCCTTCGAACAGATCATAATCAACCTGCCCGCGGACGCTGACTACATCGCCGATTTCAAGTTTTTGATAGCCTTCGTCATCAACGGGATTGTAGGGCATTTCATCAACTTCAACTGTCATCAGCCGGAGGCCGGTATTGAGGGTGAAGTCCTCTTCGGGCACATCAATGCCACTGACAGTACCGGTCACCACGCTGCCGCCCAGCACCAAGGTAACCTCCGGGGGTTGATATGCATAAGTCGGAAGGAAATCCTCCTCATCCACGGCGCTGGCGTAGAATGTAGTACCGATATTCTTCACGTAAACACTGCTGGCTTCGATAGTGGTCACTTCATAGAAATCGTCATCTATCAATCCGGTGACAGTCACTTCATCGCCGTTATAAAGCTTGTAGGCATCGGCGTCCCGGTCGCCGTCATCCATTTCCACTGTGATTGTTCCGGCTCCATAATCCAGCTCGAACTGGTCCGGAGAAATGGACTTCACCTTGCCACTGATAGTGATCCAGGTGTCGTCAGGTTGCAGATAGGGGTTCTGTGCCAATGTTGGCAGAGAGAGCAGCACTGCTGGAAAGAATATGGAACACGCCTTCAATGTTTTCATCATTCGCTCCTTTTGTCTGCTTTGGTAACTTTGAGATCGGCAACAAGGCTCGCGACCTTTCCCTGCATATCCTTCTGCATCTTCGCCCTTGATCTTTCCCAGCGCGGGAGTGACTTGCTGGAGAGCTCTATCGGCCAGAGCCTGCTCAAGGACGATGAAGGGGCAGGAAGAGAAAGGGAGGGATGGTCAGGGAACGACCCGTGCGCAATGCCCGCGCCATTCCTGACCCTCCTTGACAAGAGGCTAGCGCGTCACTCCAGCGTCGCTGCGATCTCGTCAACCTGGGCCATCGTATCTGCAACAGCTCGGCGCACACACTCGGACGTGCTTGGCTGGCCGAACGGCAGCTCTTCCGTCAACTGTTCACAGACACTGGTGGCGGCCTTCTCTACACGATCCCCTACCTTGCGCATATCCGCGGTGCGGGTGATGTCGAGGTCGGCAATATTCACCACCATGCTTTTTTCCGCGACCACGGTTTTGCCATAGGGCGGAGATGTGCGTTGCTCACTGGTAATTCGCGGAGCCAATACCGTGATTTCTTCGATAGTGTTCTCCGCCGCCAATACGGATGTCTGGCTGAAGGTGACTGCGGATACCGCAGCCACCAGAACGGCTAGTTTTGACAA
>JAWLGG010000408.1:0-3419 GCA_041685155.1 Chromatocurvus sp. | reverse complement strand
GCCATACGCTCTCCATGGCAGCATGCGCACTGCCGTTGGGGAAACCGATCGTTCGTCGGTATGCAGCTCTGAATAAAAACCTACCAATGGATTGGCGATAGCGCAAATATTGGTTCTGACCGGGTTCAACCGTCCAGCATTAGAATGACGCGGAAATTAGTGCTACGTTCAAGACACACTCAACAGAGAAGTAGAGGGTATAATGGCCAAGGGTACTCAGTGCATTGTAGTCGCTTGCGACGGTTCAGCACAGTCTCTAGACGCAGCAAAAACAGCAGCCGATCTGGCCAAAGCTACCGGCCATCCGCTCAGGCTCTTATCCGTGTTTCCAGGCTCAAAGGCAGAGAAGTTGATTATCAGCGGGGCAAGTCACGATGAGCTTGAGAAAAAAGAAGAGGATCATGCGCGTAAAGTATTCGATGCTGCCAGAGAAGCTGTGAATGGCATAGTGGAGCCGTCAGAAGTGATTCTCCTCAGAGGCAATCCTGCCGAGGAAATCATCGAATATCTGGACGAGAATCCGGGGTCTCACATGGTCCTGGGGAGACGCGGCCACTCACTGGTTCGCAGCCTCACCCTTGGCAGCGTGAGCGAAAAGGTAGTCAGGCACGCAAACGGAGCGGTTACCGTGTTAGGCGACTGACATTGATACTGGAATTGGGCATGGAAGCCCCGGCTCAATCTGACACGCCCAGCTCTTCGTGGGTTACCATGCTTCACAGGTGTGACGCTATGTACAGGCCTGTCTACACGGGCTGTTATGGTTCATTCCAATGGACATGGTCTCGTGGATAGCGGTTCACTCCGCCCGTTTGCTGGCTATCTGCGAAAAGGATGGGCTTCACCGCGCCGGATACGGTTCTGGCTGCTCGTTTTGGTCGTTCTATACACCCTGCTGGGCTTTTTCGCGCTGCCATGGATTATTCAGTACGTCGCAGTGAAAACAGCCCAGGAAGATTTCGGGCGCGAACTGCGCATGGGTTCGGTGCAGACCAACCCATACACGCTGACGCTCCGGATCGACGGGCTCGAACTTGACGACGTCGACAGTCGGCAACTGTTGGGCTGGAACCGGCTCTTCATTGACCTTTCCTGGTCGAGTATTAACGACAGAACCTGGACCTTCGAAACAATCCGATTCGACAAACCACTTTTAAAGGAAGAGCGCTTCGCATCGGGTGAAACCCGTCTATCGCGGCTGGCCGCCCAGTCACCTGGCAAGGCCCGGGCCGAAGATGGGCCTGAGCCATTGCCTGGGTTACGGATAAATGAGCTGCAGCTCAATGACGGCATTCTGCATTTCGCTGACAACCTGGGGGACGCGACGGCTGCTGACACAAACAAGCCGGCGCAGCTTTCCTTGACGCTGCAGGATATCGGGCTGTCCATCACGGATTTTGAGTTAAAAAAAGGTGCGCTTTTCCCGGTGAACCTGAAGGCACAGCTTGAAGCAGGCGGCATGCTGACTTTTGACGGCACGCTTCAACTCCTGCCCAACGCCGCACTGGAAGGCGCTGCCCGTATCGATGAGCTGGAACTGCCCCAGGCCGCCCCCTACCTGCAGCAGTTCATGAAAGTGCAGCTTGATAGCGGGGTGCTGACCCTGAACGGACAGATTGTCACAAATGCCCAGCAACCTTTTACCTTCCGGGGCTCTGCCGAACTCAACGCACTGCACATCAGCGAGGGTTCCACTGAAGAGCTACTCATCGGATGGCAAAGCCTCCAGACCGAACAGCTAGATCTGAGCCTCAAAGAGAAACGGCTTGAGACCGACTCCATCATCCTTGACGGTCTGACTGGTCGGGTAGTCATCCATGAAGACCAGACCACCAACTTCGGGCAGCTCATGACAAAGCCTCGGGCCGACGCCGGGGATAATGACGAAGCCGCGCCCAAAGGTGAGGAAGCAGCACCGTTCGGAATTGCTGTTGAAAACATTGAACTGATCGACGGCGCCCTGAGATTTGCAGATTACTCGTTGCCACTGCCCTTCTCTACAAGTATCCACACGTTAAGCGGCGAGATATCAACCTTGAGCTCCACCTCGGCCCAGCCTGCACGGGCGAAGCTGGAAGGCCAGGTCGCAGATTTTGGCCTGGCACAGTTAGAAGGTGCCGTCCGTGCCTGGCAACCCACGCGCCAGACCAATTTGCATCTCACATTCCGCAACCTTCAAATTCCGGAATACTCTCCCTACACGGTGGACTTCGCCGGCCGCAAGATAGCGGGGGGCACCATGGACGTTGATCTCGACTACACAATCGAGGAGAGACAGCTCGAAGGACAAAACAACCTGGTGCTCCAGGACCTGAAACTCGGCGAAAAGATGGCGTCCAGCGATGCCATGGACCTGCCGCTGGACCTGGCCATAGCCCTGCTCCAGGACAGCGACGGTGTTATTAATCTCACGCTCCCGGTGACCGGGAATGTGGGCGATCCGGAATTCGACTTCAACAAGGTCGTTCACCAGGCACTGGGAGACGCCATTACGTCTGTCATCAAGGCACCCTTCAGTTTTCTGGCAGACCTCGTCGGCGCTGAGTCGGAGGACCTTGGCAAGATTGAATTCCCGGAAGGCCGCACCGACCTGCTCCCTCCCCAACGCGAACGCATAGCCAAGCTCCGCGAGGCGCTCAACCAGCGACCGGCACTGGTTCTGGAACTGGCTGGCCCCTTTAGCCGCACTTTCGACGGCCCGGCTCTGCAGCGAGAGAGAGCCACCAAAGACCTGCGACAACGCCTGGCGGACGCGGGCCGCGAAGTAGCGGAGCCCAGCCTGACCGCCGAGTCCAACCAGGACATTGTCGAGACGATGTTTACCACGTATTACCCGGAGGCTGACCTGGACGCCGTCCGGGCGCGTTTCACTGAAAAACGGAATGAGTCATCCGACAAAACGGAACTGGACGCCCTGGCCTATCGCAACCACCTAGCCGAACGGGTCACCACAGCACAACCTGTCAAAGACGATGAGCTCAAAGCCATCGCCAACGCCCGCGCCTCCGAGGCACGGGACGCCCTGGTCAAGCCAAATGGAGATACCGGTATTGCAAAAGACCGAGTTCGCCTTCTGGAGCCTGAAGAAATCGGCTCAGTCGATGGAGAGCGCATTGCCATGGAAGTTGATATCAACGCGGGTTGAGGCGCACAGCCGCAGAGCGACATTGGTATGGATCGCCCCCTCCGCACTGCATCGATGGCCCAAAAGTATATCAATAGTCACCGCGGTGCGTGACCGGGCTATGACGAAGCAAACGACAGGGCAACTATGGCAACATCTCTTGTTCTAACCGTTCCTGGCTTGGTCCTGAAGGAATAGAGGAACCGCTCGTCGGTATGACTTGAGTCAACCGTGCTAAGCCCGTATAAATGTTACGTTGGAATAACATCCAGTAGGAAGGGAGAAGATATCATGG
>JAWLGG010000407.1:0-3419 GCA_041685155.1 Chromatocurvus sp. | reverse complement strand
CGATCATCACGGCCAGGTCCTGCAGCCAGTCTGCCTGCCCGGAGCTGCCGAACCACTGCGCGATGGAGGCCGGGAACAGCAGTATACTGCTGGCGAAAATCGCCGGTATGACGCCGGCCATGTTCACTTTCAGGGGAAGGTGGCTGCTCTGCGCCTGGTACATCTTCCGCCCCTGCTGTCGCTTGGCATAGTTCACCGTGATGCGACGCTGTCCGCGCTCGATGAACACGATCATGTAGATCACCGCGATCGCCAGCGCGAGTATGGACAGCAGCACGAGAATGTTGATCTCGCCCTGGCGCGCCTGCTCAAGCGATTGCCCGATGGCAGAGGGCAGACCGGCGACAATGCCGGCAAAAATCAGGAGTGAAATACCGTTACCGACGCCTTTCTCGGTAATCTGCTCGCCCAGCCACATCATGAACACGGCACCCGTTACCAGCGACGTGATGGCGATCACGAAGAATACAATGCCCGTATCGTAGGACATGCCCTGGTTCGCCATGCCAACGGTCATGCCCGTGGCCTGGATAATGGCCAGAACCACCGTGAGATAGCGGGTGTACTGGCTGATCTTGCGCCGCCCGGACTCGCCTTCCTTCTTCAGCTGTTCGAGCTGGGGCGTGACCGCCGACATCAACTGCATGATGATGGAGGCGGAGATGTACGGCATGATGCCCAGCGCCAGAATACTCATCCGCTCCAGTGCGCCGCCGGAAAACATGTTCGCCAGCCCGAGGATAGTGCCCTGGTTCTGGTTGAACAGGGCGGCCAGCTGGTTGGGATCGATGCCCGGCACGGGAATATGCGTACCGATCCGGTACACGATAATCGCGAGCAGGACAAAACGCAGGCGAGCAAACAGCTCGCCCAGACCGGCCTTCTTGTTGCCAGGTTTCTCGGCCATTTACTCTTCGACCTTACCGCCCGCCTGCTCGATCACCTCGCGAGCGCCCTTGCTCACCTTGAGGCCGCGGGTCGTTACCGCGCGATCAATGTCACCGGACAGGAAAACTCGGACACGCTCCACATCATGGCGAACCACATCCGCATCCTTGAGCGACTGCAGGTCTATCACTTCGCCGGCAACACCCGCCAGCTCGGACAGGCGCAGCTGCGCCGTCGTGCGGGAAATACGCGACGAGAAGCCGTATTTGGGCAGGCGCTTCTGCAGCGGCATCTGGCCGCCCTCGAAACCCGGACTGACCTTGCCACCGGAGCGTGCTTTCTGGCCCTTGTGCCCGCGCCCGGCCGTCTTGCCGAGCCCGCTGCCGATACCGCGGCCGACGCGCTTGGCGTCTTTACGTGAGCCCGGCGCCGGGCCCAGGGTGTTGAGTCGCATAATCTCTGACATGACTTACTCCTCTACCCTTACCAGGTAGTTGACTTTGTTGATCATGCCGCGCACAGAAGGGGTGTCCTCCACCTCTACGGTGTGACCGATGCGCCGCAGACCCAGCCCGCTGACGCAGGCCCTGTGATTTTTCAGGCGACCGTGGAAGCTCTTCACGAGCGTCACCTTGATTGTTGCTTTAGCCATGACTCGCCAACTCGCTCTTTAACTCAGGATTTCTTCAACGGTCTTGCCGCGCTTGGCCGCAACCGAGTCCGGCGACGACATGTCCCGGAGACCATTGAAGGTCGCTCGAACCACGTTGACCGGGTTGGTCGACCCGTAGCACTTGGCCAGGACGTTGTGCACGCCCGCCAGTTCAAGCACCGCACGCATCGCGCCACCGGCAATGATGCCGGTACCTTCCGAGGCAGGCTGCATGTAGACCTTTGAAGCACCGTGCCGGGCCTTTACCGGGTACTGGATCGTGTCGCCGTTCAGATCGACCTGGATCATGTTGCGGCGCGCCGCCTCCATGGCCTTCTGGATAGCAACAGGCACCTCACGGGCCTTGCCGCGGCCAAAGCCGACCTTGCCATTGCCGTCGCCGACAACGGTGAGGGCGGTGAAACCGAAAATACGGCCACCCTTCACCACTTTTGCAACGCGATTGACCTGAACCAGTTTTTCCTGGAGATCACCGTCCTGCCTTGACTGCTCGTTAAATGCCATATCGCTTTCCTAGAATTCCAGTCCACCTTCACGTGCAGCATTTGCCAGCGCCGCCACACGACCGTGATACCGGTAGCCGCTGCGATCAAACGCCACTTTTTCAATGCCCGCCTGTTTTGCGCGCTCTGCCACGAGCCTGCCGACAGCCGCCGCGGCGTCTATATTGCCCGTCGAACCGCTACGCAGTTCGCTGTCCAGCGTGGACGCACTTGCGATTACCCGGTCGCCGGCAGGCGTGAATACCTGGGCGTAGATGTGCCGCGGAGTGCGATGCACGCTGAGGCGGTTCACGCCCTGTGTACGCATCTTTGCGCGGCCCCGACGGGCGCGACGCAAACGTGATTCGTTCTTGATACTCATCTCGACACCTACTTCTTCTTGGCTTCTTTACGACGAACCTGCTCGTCCGCGTAGCGAATCCCTTTGCCCTTGTATGGCTCCGGCGGACGGAAGCTGCGCAGCTTCGCCGCCGCCTGCCCGACTACCTGCTTGTCAATTCCACTGAGAACCACCTCTGTCTGCGAGGGTGTTTCAGCTGTTACTCCATCGGGGAGGTCATAATCCACCGGATGGGAAAGACCCACGGTCAGGTTCACGCTCTTCCCTGTCGCCTTGGCGCGATACCCGACACCGTTAAGCACCAGCTTGCGCTGCCAGCCTTCGCTGACGCCCTTGACCATATTGCTGAACAGGGCACGGGTCGTTCCGGCCATCGCCTTTACTTTGTCGTCTTCATAGGCAAAGGTCACGACGCCATCTTCCTGGCTCACGCTAATGCCGTCATTCAGGGCCATGCTCAGGGAGCCCCTGGCACCCTTCACCGTCAGGTCTGCGCCATCTATCTTGACGTCGACCCCGCCCGGCAGTGATACCGGATTTTTTGCAACTCTAGACATGTCTCTTGCTCTTCAGTTCGGGCCTTTAGAATACGGTGCAGAGCACTTCTCCGCCCACGCCTGCGGCACGCGCCGCTCGATCGGTCATTACGCCCTGGGAAGTGGAAATAATCGCGATCCCAAGCCCACCCCGGACCGTCGGCAAGCCGTCCTTGCCGGAATAGTTGCGCAGCCCCGGGCGACTCACGCGATCGATCTCGGCGATCACCGGCTTGCCCTGGAAGTACTTCAGGCGCAGTGCCAGACGCGGCTTGCCGTCGTCTACACGGGGCTCGAAGCTCTCGATGTAGCCCTCGTCCTGAAGGACTTTAGCGACCGCGCTTTTCAGCTTGGAGCCCGGCATGTCAACTGACGTCTTGCCGGCCATCTGGGCGTTACGAATGCGCGTCAGCATATCTGACAGCGGATCTTGCATGCTCATAATCTATAACTCTCCGTTACCAGCTGGACTTAACCAG
>JAWLGG010000406.1:0-3421 GCA_041685155.1 Chromatocurvus sp. | reverse complement strand
TCCAGGACAGTGCCTCCTCCGCCAAGAATATCGAACGTAATATTGACGTTGAGTTGCGCGGTGGAGAGTGTGGTGCCTGTGATCGGGAAGTTGTTGTGCGTGAAGTCCCCGAGCAGGAACGGACTATTGGGCAGCAGGCCCTGAAGGCCTGGCGATGGCGTAGATGCCGGTGTAAACACGTAGCTGCTTTGCTGAGTGCCGGAGCCTGCCGGAGTGCCCCAGGAAATCGTATTCGTGTTGGTGCCGCTGATTCCCGACACTGGCGTGGTGCTTGTCCAGGATGACACAATCCCCGTGATATTAATGGGAATGGCGTTAGCCGAAGGCACCTGTACTGCAGCCGCAGCGAGGATAAGGCAGGTGCCTTTGAGCGCGACGGCGGTTTTTTTGTTAATCATGGCATGGTCCTTTTGCTATCTATACGGTCAGAGTCGTCTGGGAAATTAGAAGCAATACCTGAGCCGGATCTTAAAAACATAATAAATACAGAGGGTTAATTCAAAAGGCTTGTCGTCGATCTGCCATTTCTGTAAAAAAAGCTGACATTTACCCCGGATAAGTCAGCAACCGGCAGTTTGTGGCGATGGCCGGACCTGTCTGCCAGTCTGACACGCAATGCAAGGCTGCTTCGCAAGGTTGCGGTCATTTTGCCTTCACCGACTGGCGGGGAAGCCAGTGCGGGTTGTAGTGCGCCGCCGTCGGTGCGCCAACGCCTGGAGCGCATCCTTCTTATCCGAGCACGCTGCGTCAGTGGGTGCTCAGCGTGCCTCGCCTGTGGATATGTGTCGCGTTTCCTGTCTGCCAGCTGCCGCTGCATAGTGGACTGCACACTTGGCGTAGTTTAACGCTGCCTCGTCACGCATCTGGTCAAAAAGGGCGGCGTTTCCCGCAAGACCGCACGGCCGACGCGGTCACCCTGATCCAGCGCCCGGGCAGTGCGCTCTATCTCAATCTCCACTTCCCTATGTTGGTCCTCGACGGCGCGGACATTGAGGGTTCCGACAGCCCGCTGCGCTTCCGCCGGATGTATTGTGGACCATTGGCGGAATGGATCAACACACTTTGGCACGGCTTGCGCCGCCGGACCGCCATGACGAGAGCGTCGAGCACGATGTCTCGCGCCAGAGTGGGCTTGATGGACCCGCCGACGACTTTGCGGGAGTACAGGTCCGCGATCACGGCCAGATACAGCCCATTCTGCCAGGTTCGAACATCGGCAATGTCGGTCGCCGAGGCGCGGTCCGGAACGTTGATCGTAAAGGTTCGCTCCAGCTTGTTGGACGCAATGATGAAAGGACGGCCCTGGATGATGCGTGGCGCGCTATTGACACCCCTGCTGGCATCGCAAAAGGCTCGGATCAATTGCAGCAGGCGCTGGTCCTCAATCGCTCGATCGGACATGGGCCAAATCAGCCAATGATAGTAGCCATTGGAGGAGGCCTGAAGCAGATGGCTCATGCGTTGAACAGGATGTTGCCAACTGTGCTCCTGAATAAACTGGCACTTCACTCGGCCTGGCGGGCGCAGAATCTCGCGCCCGGCTTCTCTGAGTTCTGTATCCAGTTCATCGGATTCGTCGGGCTTCGCCGCCTCGAACCACTTGTGCAGGCTGCGGACAGATATCCCAGTCGCTAGCTGACTTCCGCGACGGAAGAGCCACGCCCCAATGTCTGGTGAACAGCTTCACCTTTGAATTCCGGCGCATATCGCTCGCTACTCATGGTATTCCCTCATATGCGCATAAAATAGGCGGGCACTTTGCTCCAACCAGGGAAGTCCATATCCGCTGAACTGGCTGAAAGATGACGTTTGTGGATAGCCACCTACCTGTCCTCCTCCTGCTGCGCATACCATTCTGCCTCACGCAGGAGTGCCTGGGCGTCGAAGACTTCGCCAGCCTTTATCGTCCAGATGACACCGCCCTCGCCCTCTCGCGGTGTGCCGAAATAGGCAAGGCCGCCACCGTAGAGCACCTTGAAATTCTCCAGCGGATTCCCGTCGACAACAATGAGGTCAGCGACACAGCCAAAGCGGATGCCACACAACTCGTCCTCAAGACCCATGACGCGAGCGGAATTAGTTGTCGCGATTTTTACGATATCCAGCGGATGTATGCCTGCCTGTTGCATCAGCTCCAGTTCACGGATCAACGCGAATCCATAGAGGGATTGCAGATAACCGGAATCGGCCCCCAGTCCGAGCAGCCCACCACGACTCCAGAATTCCCGGACCCAGGTCATCCAGTGACGGTAGTTTTCTTTCCAGGCGACTTCGTCGCCAGTGGTCCATTCGCTGTGATAAGACGCGTGCACATCCGGACGCGGCCGCCAGCGATCCAGGATCTTCGGGTGGGCAAAGCGCTCCCGCCACGGCAGCGTGACCGCGCGGCCAAAGTCGGCGTTGGTTTCATACACTGAAAAGGTAGGCACCCAGGCCGTGCCGTTCGCGATCATTTCGTCAATGACATCGCTGAGCGCCTGCGGATGGCCGACGGCTTCCTGCCAGAGATGCCCCGCATTGCGAAAGCGCGCCAATTCGTCAAGATAATTGTAGTCCAGCGGAAACGACTGGGTTCCCGGCAATGCCGCGTCGGGAACCCCGTACCAGTGCTCGATGCTTACCACCCCTGCCCTGGAAGCCACCCTGGCGTCGGTCTCGCTTACCTTCAGATCGACCATGACGCCGCTCATGTCCAGCTTTTCCGCTTCATCGACAATGGCCGCGAGCACGTCCGGATAATGTCCGGGACCATGACTGACCTTGATGCCGTCGGCACCCCTGTCACGATACTCGCGAACCAGCCGCCTGGCCTCTCCCGGCGTGTGCCCCTTGTCATGCACACGCCCCGTATTTGGCCAGCGCTTGTGCAGTCGAAGCCTGGGCGCGACGACCTGATGCCCCTCACTCAGGCGACGTTGCTCAGCCAGTTCCTCGAGTCCGGCACCCGACCCCGCGTCGCGCAGCGTCGTGACACCGTGACCCAACCACAGGCGAAACGAATAGGCGAGGGCATCCTCGCCCGCGTGATTCGTTGGCGGGATGTGCGCGTGCAGGTCGAAGAGGCCGGGAAGGACAGTCTTGCCCCTGGCGTCGATGACGAGATCACCGGTCACGCGCTCCGTTTCGCCGCTTCCGGTGGATACGGTATCGATGGGTATGATGTTCACGATACGACCCTTCTCGATCACGATATCCACCGGACCCTCGGGCGGCGCGGCACGACCGCTACCTGGCGCCCCGCGTCCTGTCACCATGACTGCATCACGTATGATCAGACGATCTGGACGCAGGCCCTGTGACGTTCCCAGTGGTTGCGGTTCCTTCACATCAGAGGGGCTGGCAATCGTTTCCGCCAATGTCCCCGGCTGCGCAGCCAGTAGTGACAGCACCGACGCCAGCAACAGCCTAGGGATAGATTTCA
>JAWLGG010000025.1:0-14177 GCA_041685155.1 Chromatocurvus sp. | reverse complement strand
CCGCGCCGACGCTCAACACGACGATCAGCATGATGATCGTGCGTTCGATAATGTCGATGATGCCGGTGACGCTCATTCAGCCTCTCCCTGATGGGGCTCGAGAGTGGATCTATTGGGCAGCTTTGTCAAAGCTGTCGGCCAGGCGGTGATTGACGTCGCGATGGCCTGCCTCATCCTCCCGTACCGCAATAATGACATCGCGCAGCGTCGCATCGGCAGGTAGCTGCCAGTAATCGATGGCAATGGCCGGCGCGGGCACGTTGTCGATCCGGCCGCTATCCACTTCGCGCAGGTACTCGCTGTAGCTGTAGACGGCTTCTTCCTCGAAATACCCAACCAGCCGATGGGCCGTGCGCCCGGATATCACGTAGAGCAGCAGGAAGCTGGTAAAGAACAGGCCCTGTGCCGTGAGGATGATCATGCGCTCAAACCAGCTTGGTCGCGCGATTTCGATGAACGTCATCAGGTGCATGCGCTCGTTCTCCGCCTCGGACAGCAGCGTGTGTATCCAGTCGCGATCATCCTCCAGGCGGCGCAGGGAACGCATGTGCCGTACCATGCCACCCACCATGCCGGGCACCGCAGCTACCGTCTCCAGGACCACCGCCCGGTGGCCGTAGCGCCTGGCGAAAAAACTGTCGGCGATAAAACGCAACATTCGAGTGAGGCGGAAGGCCACACGGTCGGAAAAACCGGCCGGTTCGTGGCGCTTCTGCAGCGGGTCGTCATTATGTGTCTGCGGTTGTGTCATCTGCGATTGGACAGCGGCGCAGAGGTTTGTATCCACGTCTTCCAGAGTTCAGGAAGTCGGCATATTGCACCGGGTTTTTTGGCCCGCCCGGCAGAATTCGAATCTGCGACCTCTGCCTCCGGAGGGCAGCGCTCTATCCAGCTGAGCTACGGGCGGAAAAAGGTAACCGCGTAGCCTGACCGCGGTTGGGTGAAGTTAAAGCCACGCAAAAATCATAGCAAAGCCCGCCAACCCCCTCAATAGTTGCCTTACCTCGGGGTACTTGAGTTGCTGGAGGCCCGGCTAGCGCTGCCGCCACCCGGGCGCCTCCACTTTCTCTTGCCGGCTGGAAGACGCCTGACGGGTCACTACCGAAGCAGCAGCGTCGGCACCCGAGCCGAGCGTAGCAGGTCGGATGTCTTGCTGCCGAGCAGCAGCGTGCGCAGCGGTGAGTGGCTGTAGGCGCCCATGATCAGGATGTCGATGCCGTTGTCCAGAACCTGGCTGCCGATAATGCGCTCGGCGTCGCCCGGAATCAGCGAGGTCGTCGCTGCCAGGCCGGCATCGGTGAGCGTGCGTCCGGCCCACTCCAGCTGTTTTTCCGCATCCTTGCCCTGCTTTCCAGACATCAACAGCTGAATCGGCATATTCCTGAACAGGTGGCTGGCGGCAATGGTCTGCACGCCGCGGCGGGTAATGCTGCCGCCGTCAAAGGCGAACAGTGCCCGCTTTGGCTCGGTGAAGTTGTCGGTAACGGCGAGAATGGGCTTGCGCAGTGCACGCACCACGCGCTCCACGTTGCGCCCCAGGTCGCGCTGTGTCGCCTCGGCAGAACGGCCGCGCCGACCGAGGACGAACAGGCGCACGTCATCCTGCTGCTCGGTGAGGGTGCTCTCTATTTCGCCCAGTCGCTGGCGCATGTCGGGCTCGGGCACCCCCGCCGTCATGGCGCGCTCCCGCAGCCGGTTGAGGAATATGCGGCCGCGTTCGCGCGCCTCCTTGCTGCGCGACTCGTCGCGATCCGACAGGTCCTGCAGCAGCTGTGTCTGTGCGCCGAGGCCGATGGCACCGCTGTGATCCGCGGTCGTCGCAATCTCGGGGTGGCGGTCGATCACGTGCAGCAGCTCCAGCGGTGCCTCGAGGCGGCGTGCCGCCCAGGCCGCGTAGTCGGTGACGTGGTCGGCAAAGTGTGACTGGTCGACACAGGCGAGGACTTTCTGCTCGATCTTCATCGCTTCCTCCCTCAGTGACTCATGATAATATCGTCGGCGCCATCCTTGTCGTGGATCGCGAACTTGTCTACCAGCGTCGCGCTGGCCTCATTCAGGCCGATCACCCCGACATCGGTACCCTCGCGCCGGAACTTGATCACCACCTTGTCCAGGGCGCTGACCGCCGTTATGTCCCAGAAGTGCGCCCGGCTGACATCAATGACCACCTTCTCGATGACCTCCTTGAAATCGAAGGACGCATTGAAGCGGTCTGCCGAGGCGAAGAACACCTGGCCCGCCACGTGGTAGGTGCGCACGCGACCCTCGTCCTCGGAATGCGACCGGATAACAAGGATCTGCCCCACCTTGTGCGCGAAGAAGAACCCGGACAGCAGCACTCCGGTCAGCACGCCCTTGGCCAGGTCGTGCGTGGCCACGGTGACCACGACCGTCGCCAGCATGACCACGCTGGAGCTCTTCGGGTTCACCGCCAGTTCGCGTATCGATTGCCAGTTCAGCGTGCCGATGGAGACCATGATCATGACGGCGACCAGCGCCGCCATGGGGATTCTGGCGACCCAGTCCCCGGCAAGCATGAGCATCGCCAGCAGGAAGATACCCGCGGCAAACGACGACAGCCGGCCGCGGCCACCGGATTTTATGTTGATGACCGACTGGCCGATCATGGCGCAGCCGGCCATGCCGCCGATAAAGCCGGAGGTGATATTGGCCACGCCCTGGCCGACGCACTCGCGGTTCTTGTCGCTGCCGGTGTCGGTCAGGTCATCGATCAACGAGGCGGTCATCAACGACTCGAGCAGTCCGACCACCGTGAGCGTCGCCGCCACCGGGAAGATGATCTGCAGGGTTTCGAAAGTGAGCGGTACATCGGGCAGCAAAAAGACGGGCAGGCTGTCCGGCAGCTCGCCCATGTCGCCCACGGTGCGGATGTCGAGGCCGAGGAACATGGCAATGGCGGTGAGCACGACGATGGCAATCAGCGGCGAGGGCACCGCTCTGGTGAGGTAGGGGAAGAGGTAGATGATGCCCAGGCCGCCGGCGGTCATGGCATAGACATGCCAGGTCACGCCGGTCAGCTCCGGAATCTGGGCCATGAAAATCAGAATGGCCAGCGCGTTCACAAAGCCGGTGATCACCGAGCGCGACACAAAGCGCATCAGCGAACCGAGGCGGATCCAGCCGGCGATGATCTGCAATATGCCGGTGAGCACCGTGGCGGCCAGCAGGTACTGCAGCCCGTGTTCCTTGACCAGCATGACCATTAGCAGGGCCATGGCGCCGGTGGCGGCGGAGACCATTCCCGGGCGGCCGCCGGTGATCGCTGTGATCGTCGCGATGCAGAACGACGCGTACAGACCCACCTTTGGGTCGACACCGGCGATGATCGAGAAGGCAATTGCCTCGGGAATGAGCGCCAGGGCGACCACGAGACCTGCCAGCAGGTCGTTGCGGACGTTGGACAGCCAGTCCTGCTTGAATGTGTTCATGCCGGAGTCATTCCTCTTTGGGTGCCGGGGCCCGGTCGCTCTGCTGGCGCCTTACGCTGTGCTTTGCCGGCCAATCGTGCAGGGTAGTGCGGCAGCCTGGTCCCGGGCGCGGGATGTCGACAGTACGATGAAGGTTGCTGGGAGTACGTCGAAAAAGGCGGCGGAGATTAACACGGCCCGGTCGGCATTGACAGGAGACGTCAGCCCGGGAAGAGATGGCTCCGGAGGATTACGCGGTCCCCGGTCGCGTCGCTGTCGCGTCTATCGCGACAGGCGGCCCAGCAGCTCGATATGCGGTGTGTGCGGGAACGGGTCCAGGGGCTGCACCGAATCCAACCGGAAGTCGCTGCTGAGGAACCGCGACACATCGCGGGTAAAGGTGGGCAGGTCGCAGGAAATATACAGGACCTGGCTCAGCTGCCGTGCCCGCCGCAGCAGAAGATCCGCGTGGCGCAGTCCATCCCGCGGCGGGTCCAGCACCAGGATCTGCGCCTTGCCCAGGGGTGCGCGCAGTCGGTCGTAGGCATCCTCCGCGTAGAGGTTGCAGGCCTCGGCGGTCACGCCGGGCAGACGGCGCGCGGCGAGTGATTCAATCGCATCCTGCGCGCTGTCCAGGGCCAGAATGCGGGTAAAGCCCATGCGCGCCATCACGGCGGTGAAGTTGCCGTCACCGGCGAACAGCTCAATCACCTGCGCGTCCCGGTCCAGCGGTTCCAGAGTCCGCGCCAGCCAGTCCTGCATGCGCTCATTCTGGTCGCTGTTGCCCTGGCGGAATGGCCGGCGCCGGTCGGGGACAACGGTGTCTGCCGTCACGTCCTCGTCGATGTCGAGGCTGGTCCAGGGCCGCCCGCGTGCCGGCCTCAGTGCCGGGTCGGGCAGTCGACCGAGGAGGCCCTGCAGTGTCTCCCGGTTGGGCGCCGTCAGTACCGGGCAGTCCCGGATGGGTGCCAGCGCGTTGGAAGCGGCAGCGACATAACCGAGTCGTTTGCCGTCGGTCTTGAACTGGGCGCGGTTGCGATAGCCATAGGTCTGCGGCGACGGCCACAGGGCTTGCACGGTGGCGCCGGCACCGAGTGCCGCCATGGCTGCGCGCACCCGGCTTTCCTTGGCGCTGCACTGCGCGGCGTAGTCGATGAACTGCCAGGGGCAGCCGCCGCAGTCACCGGGACCTGAGCCGTGGTGCGGGCAGGCCGGTGTGACGCGGTGCGCGGAAGACAGCGTGAGCGCCTCCAGGCGCGCGTGGCCGGAACGCCCCTTGAGCCCGGTCACCCGGAAGGTGCCCTGCTCGCCGGTCCACATGCCCGGTACGAAGAACACCCGGCCGCCGGGGTGCTCCACGACACCGCTTCCCGCGTTGCTGACGTCGCGGACCGTACCGGAAAAGATCTCGTTAAGCTGGACCCCGGTGGTCTGCGGCGGCGCTGCTGCCTGTACCTGCCGTGACCTGCTGCCTCGTCTCCTGCGCATGCCGTGTGAGTCTCAGTAGCCCGTCATCTCGAGATAGCCGTGGCCGAGGGGGTCGCCGCCGTCGGCGGCGGTCACGCGGACCGCGCCCTCCCAGTATCGCACGCTGGTCTGCATCTCCTGGTCATCCAGCAGTGCCTCCACCCGCAGCGTGGGCGCGCGCCCGTCGCTGTCCAGTGTCCATGCGACGGGATAGCGGCGACCGGACGCGCTGGTCCAGAAGCGCTCCTCGCGCAGGGTAAAGTCTTCCGCGCCCAGTGTCTCGGAACGTCCATCGTCATCCACCCAGGCGCCGGCGCTGTGCGGATCGGTGCCGCCGTCCTTTCCCCGCAGTCGATAGACCATGAGATCCTGGCCGGCGTCGAGCTGCAGGGAGAACCAGTCCCAGCCCGCCTGGTCCTCGCCGAGAGCGCTGGTGCTCCACTCCCGGTCGAGCCAGCTCGACCCCGAAACCCGGTGGGAGGTTTCGCCAGTGCGGACCTCGCCCTCGGTGGCCAGGCGCGTGATCGAGTAATAGTAGGAGGCGTTGCCGGGCGCTGCGCTCTTCTGGCTAAGGCCCTCCTCGCCCTGCAGGACCGGCCCCTTCTCGGGGCTGACGCTGAGCTGCAGCGCAAAGTCGCCGGCGTCAACGGCTATCGTCCACGGGAAACTGCCGTCCGATTCGCCGCTGATCTGCCAGTCTTCCAGCCAGACGCGAAACGGCTGCATCGACTGCCCTGCAAGGCCAGCGGCGCCCCGGGCATAGCGCTCGGCGTGGCGGTGGTCAGCCGACGCGATGTCGCTGACGGCCACGTGTGCCATCCACACCTGGTGGGTGGCCCAGGCCGATTCGCTATCGGGGGCACCCGGCGCCAGTGCGATGCGAAACAGGGTCAGCTGGTAGCCAATGCGGTCGCCACTCTCGGTCTCGAGGTTGCCGGTGAGATACCACCACTCGTTGCGGAAATCCGGATGGGCGGCGTGGTCGGCGGGGAAAACAAAGTTCCTTGGACGGTCGGCGCGGGCAAACCCGTCCGCGGCGATGCCGCCAAGGGCATCACCCACGGCCAGCGAATCCGCCTGCGATCCGCTGTCGCAGGCAGTAACGAGCAGGACAAGAACCAGGAGCGCGGCGCGCATCACAGCCCCGCCAGCCGGTCGCGCAGCGGGGCAGTGCCGATGCGCCGCGTCGGATACAGGGCCGCCAGCAGCGCCGCCGCGACCGACAGCAGTACTGCTTCCAGCGGGATGGCGGGGAAGAAGTGGCTCTGCATGGTCCAACCGAAGGAGCGTCGGTTGATGACCTCGATCAGAATTTCCGACAGCACCCAGCCCAGTGGGACAGAGAGCAGGCCGGCCAGCAGGCCGATGAGCGCGGCCTGGCTCAGCACCAGCCGCTGCAGCTGCCCGGGCGTCATGCCGGTGGCGCGCAGCACCGCGTACTCGCGGCCCTTTTCGAGGAACAGCGCCATGAGCGCGCTGAACACGCCGATAAAGGCGACCAGAATAACCAGCACCTTGAGCACGTCGGTAATGACGAAGGTGCGATCGAAGATCGCCAGCGAGCTGTCGCGGATGGCCCGGTTCGATGTGACCTCGACGCCACCCGGCAGCTGCCCGGCAAGTGCCTGCAGGGCCCGGGTCACGGCCTCGATGTCGGCCCCGTCGGCGAGCGCAATGCCGAGGTTGCTGATGTCGCGGTCCGGCCAGTGTCGCTCGTATAGCGCGCGGGGCAGCACGACCATACCGCGGGAGGAGCTGTAGTCGCGGTAGATCCCTGCTACCGGCAGCTCGATGATCCCCGAGGAGACCGTGCGCACGCGCACCCGGTCACCCGCGCCGATCCCCTGCCGGTAGGCCAGCGGTTCAGAGACGATCAGGGCATCACCGCTTTGGAACTGCGCCCGGGCGGCATCGGCATTGCCCGACAGGAACTCGAATCCCCGGGCGCCGTTGCCGGCGGCGCCGAGTACCAGTGCCGGGATGCGTTCGCCATTGACCCACAGGTCCCGATTGGTCCCGGTGCTGACATCCTGCACGCCGGAAAGGTCCGTCGCCGCGGCAACCCAGGCAGGGTCGAGTCGACGCTCGCCCTCGACATTCTTCACGGCCGCCACGTACAGGTCGCTACCCAGTGTGGTGTCGAGCCAGTCCGCCACGCTGGCGCGGAACGATCCGGTCATGAGGCCTACCCCCACGGTGGCAGAGACCGCAATCGCGAGCGCCACGGTGGCCAGCCCGGTCCGGCTCAATGAGGTCTGCACGCCGCGCAGCGCCAGCCGGCCAACACTGCGGCGAAACAGTGGAAGGGGTTCGCAGGCACGCAGCAGCGCGAGCATCAGCGGCGGCACGCAGAGGCTGTAGCCGACCACGAAAATGAACAGCGCAGTGAAGCCGGCAGCGAGCGACTTCCCCGACAGGGCGATTGCCACCATGCTCGCGATCATGCCGGAGATTCCCGCGGCCAGGAGGATTGCAGGTGTCGTGCTGCCGGCCTCCTGCTGCGAGCGCCGTTCCGCCATGACCGGTGCCGAGCGTGCCACGCTGCGTGCCGGGACGAGGGTCGCTGCAAACACGGCGAGCAGTGTGATAGCGACGCTGCGCAGCAGCGCCGCCGGCGCGATGCCGATCTGTGTGGGCGATATCTCCACATAGAGATCGCTGATGGTCCGGGACACCAGCACCAGCAGGCCCTGCCCGAGGGCAATGCCGAGGACCACGCCAATGCCGCTGCCGATGATGCCCAGCACGCCCGCCTCGGCCAGCAGCAGGCGGAACAGCTGGCCGCCGGTGGCGCCGGTCATGCGCATGACGGCAAACGCCTGCCGCCGCTGCAGTGCGCCGAAGGTCATGGTGTTGTACACCAGGAATACGCCCACCAGCACTGCCAGCAGGCTCATCGCAGCGAGGTTGACCCGGAACGCCTCGGTCATTTCGGCGAACGCTGCCTGCTGCTGCTGATAGGCCTCGAGCTGCAGTCCGTCCGGGAGCGTGTCGCCCAGGGATGTCGCCTCGGCGTCCGTGAGCTTCAGCTGAATACGGCTCAGGCTGCCGGCTTTTCCCAGCAGCACCTGCGCCGTGGCGATATCGGCGAGGATGCGGTCGGCGAACCAGTCGCCGGGTTCAGCATCCGGGATGGCCAGCACCTCCAGCGTAGTGCTGCTTCCGTTGGCGCGCACCGCGAGCGCATCGCCGATGGCGACCCCGGTGTCCTGCGCGACCGCCGCCGGTATCACCACGCCCCGCGGACGGGTCAGCAGCGCCCGCAGTGTCCCGCCGCTGAGGCCCGATGCTGTGCCCGCGTCGGACTCCATGCCCAGGAAGGCAAAGGGATCCGTGCCAACGAGGTCCCAGGTCTCGCCGCCGACCTCGACCCGGCCCTCTACCAGCGGCAGCATGTGTCGCAGGCGCCGGTCCACACGCAGCGTGCGGTACACATCCTCGGCAATGTCCCCATCCACCGCGGTTATTTCGTGGGACATGGGGCCTGACAGGACATCGATAGAGCGGTCGAAGGAGCGCGTCGCCGTGCTGTTGGCGAGATCCACCGCCACCATGACAGCGGTTCCCAGCGCGATGCTCAGCAGCGTCAGCCCGAGCTGCCACGGGTGACGGGTGAAAAAGCGCTGGCTGGCGCGCAGCAGAAGTGGACTCACGCGGAGCGCCCGCTGTCAGGGTCGCGCAGCTGGCCGTCCTCCAGCACCAGTACACGGTCGGCCCGTGCCGCCACTTCATCGCTGTGCGTGACCACGAGCAATGCCTGCTCGCGGTCACCCGCGCGGTGGAACAGAAGCTCCAGCACCTGGTTGCCGGTCTGCACGTCCAGGCTGCCCGTGGGCTCATCGGCCAGTATCAGTGCGGGGCGATGAATAAGCGCACGGGCAATGGCCACGCGCTGTTGCTCGCCGCCCGACAACAGGTCCGGGAAGGTGTTGCCGCGCCCGTCCAGCCCCACGGCCTCGAGCCATTGCTTGACCTCGCGGTCCTGTGTCCGACGCGATACCCCGGCCAGGTCCAGAGGCAGGGCGATGTTTTCCGCCGCGGTCAGGGTGGGTACCAGATTGAAGCGCTGGTACACGTAGCCGATGTGCTGGCGTCGGAAGTAGGTGAGGGCCGGCTCCCGCAGCCGGTCCATGGACTCGCCGCCGAGGGTCAGGGTGCCCGACGTCGGTGTATCAATGCCGCCGAGAAGATTGAGCAGCGTGGACTTGCCCGAGCCGCTGCGTCCCAGCAGCGCCACCCGCTCTCCCGCCGCGATCGTCAGTGACACGCCGCGTAGCACGGCGTGCAATTGACCGGCTTCTTCGTATGCGTAAGCAAGATGGCGGGCTTGAACAAGCATTGTACTTCCCGGCAGGGATTTCATTCATGGTAGCCGCTTTTCGATCTAGCCATTCAGGCTAGGCCAGGACAGAGCGCGAGTCACTGCTCAGCGGCGTGCGGTCCGGCGCGAGGTAGGCAAGGTCCAGATCACAGTCAAAGTCGCTGCTGTTGCCGCTGATGGCGCGTGCAACGAGGGCGCCGATGGCGGGTGCGAGCTTGAAGCCGTGGCCGCTGAAGCCGTTGGCTACCCAGAAGCCGGACAGTGCCCAGGGACCCACCACCGGGTGCACGTCCACCTGGTTCAATGTGTACATGCCGCAGTAGTCGCGTATCGAGCCGCCGAGATCCAGCCCGCGCAGCCGGTGCTGCAGCAGGTGCAGTTTCTCCGCGCGGAACAGGTCGTCTGCCACGGTAAGCAGGTCATCCGGGTTGTCGACGACTTCGCGCTCGTCTTCCTCGCGCACCGAACTGACCAGAAGCTGTTGCCCGCGGTTCTGCGTGCGCAGGTAAATACCCGCCGCCATGTCGACGGTGACCGGCACATGCCCGGTCAGCGCCGCTGGACGGTCGAGATGTACCACCTGTATGCGCACCGGGTCCATCTGCATCGGGGCGTCTATGCCCGCGGCACGGTAGACGCTGTTGCACCACGGGCCCGCCGCATTGATCACGAGATCGGTGCCGATCTCCTCGCCGCTGCTGAAGACAACGCCGCTTACACGACCGCCGGCAGAACGCACGGTCTCCACCTCGCTGTTGTAGCGAAGCGTGACCCCCGCGCGGCGCAGCGCGTCCGCCGTGTCCTGGGCTGCGCTGACCGGATCCATCCAGCCGCCCTCGGTCTCGAGGAGGTGAGGGTTTCCCGCACGGCAGTCGTGGGGCGCTGCCGTGACCAGATCGGGGCACAGGGGACAGGGATTCAGCGCGGGAAAACGCACCTGTAGGTCGGCGTCGTCCAGAAGCTCGCTGCGTACGCCGAGGGCGGCCAGCCGCGGCTGCTCCCGCTCTGCCCACTCCGCGTCCGAGCCGGGCATCCACAGAACGCCGTCGCGCTGAAAACGGGCGCGTGGGTCGCGCAGGCCGAGGTAGCTGTTCCACTCGTGATAGGCATGTATACCATCGCGTGCCAGCCCAACCATTTCATCGGCGGAGTAGCGAAAGCGGCAGATCGCCGACGAGGCGCCGGTGGATCCGGCGCCGACGCCGGGCCCGCGTTCGCACACGACAATGCGCAGGTTGCTGCGCCGCCGCAGCTGCCAGGCAATCGACAGGCCGATAATCCCGGCGCCGATGATTACAACGTCACAGGTTTTCATGAGGCCTCGCTGGTTTCGTTACAGACAGTGATTGTAAAAAAATTACGCTATCCGGGGCGGCGATATCGGACATCGGTTCTAGACTACCAGTATCACAATAACTATCCACGCAAGGAGAAGCCCTGTGAAGCAACTTCGCAAGAAAGCGGTCGCCATGGTGGTGGCAGCAGCACTCCCGGGCGCGGCACTGGCGCAGCTGGAGGAGGTCCTGGTCACGGCCACGAAGCGCGAGGCCTCGGTGCAGGATCTGCCGTTCTCGATCAACGCCCAGTCGGAGCGCGACATCGAGCGCTCGGGCTCCTTTACGCTTGAGGATCTCGCGCGCAACGTGGCGGGGTTGAGCATTCAGAATCTGGGCCCCGGACAGAGCCAGGTGGCTATCCGCGGTGTCTCCGCCGGCCAGATCGTGCGCGACCAGCCGGGCGTCAAGGAGCAGGTCGGCGTGTACCTGGACGAGACCGTGATTTCCCTGTCACTGTTCACGCCCGACCTCGACCTGTTCGACCTGAATCGTGTGGAGACGCTTCGCGGCCCGCAGGGCACGTTGTTTGGCTCCGGCTCCGTGGGCGGCACCGTCCGCTTCATCAGCCAGCAGCCCGACTTCGACGGTGTTCACGGCAAACTCGAGGCGAACCTCAACACCGTTACCGACGGCGGCGAGGGCGGCCACCTCAAGGGTGCGATCAATATCCCACTGAGCGAAACCTTTGCCCTGCGCGCGGTGGGCTACGCCACCGAGTATGCCGGCTGGATCGATGCACTGCGGGAAGACGGCGGCAAGGACAGTGACGTCAACAGCGGTGACCGCATCGGCGGGCGACTGGCCCTGACCTGGCAGCCCACGGGCAACCTGCGCATCACGCCGCGCGTGGTGTACCAGGAAATCACCGCCGATGGCTTCAATCGCCGGGAGATCTTCAACCTGTTTGCCAACCCCGATACGACGACCCGACCGCCGGTGCAGCTCGGGGAGCGTGAGCAGTTCCTGCTTCTGGATGAAGCCTTCGAGGACGAGACGCTGATCGCGGACATGGTGATCGAGTGGGATCTCGGCGCCGTCTCCGCGACCTATGCCGGTAGCTACACCGAGCGGGATATCCTGGTCAGCCGCGACGCCAGCGCGCTCACGGGCTCGGTGTCGGTGGATCTCGGATTCCCCGAGCAGGCGGTGACGCTGCCGTCCAACCTGCGCGATACCACGGACCTGGAGCAGGTCACCCACGAGATACGCCTCGCCTCCAACGGTGCCGGTCAGCTGTCCTGGGTCGCCGGCTTTTTCTACTCGGATATCCAGCGCGAGTACTCGCAGCGGCTGCCGACGCCCGGCTACGACCTCTTCACCGATGCGACGCTGGGTGCGGGGACCGCCGCGAGCCTGCGCAACGGCTTTCCCGTCGACTCCCCGTTCAACTCGGACCTGCCCTACGATATCGAACAGCTGGCGGTGTTCGGTGAGGCGACCTACTCGGTGAATGAGCGACTTGACCTGACTTTCGGGGCGCGCTGGTATGACTTCGAGGAGGAGCGCAGCATTCTTCAGGGCGGTCTGTTCTCCAGCCTTGCGGACCAGACCGATGCCACCGCATCCGATGGCATCAACCCCCGGGTCATGCTCAGCTACGATCTCAGCGATGCCGTCACCGTGAACGCCCAGGCATCTCAGGGCTTTCGTCTGGGTGGCGTCAATGACCCGCTGAACGTACCGCTGTGCGACGCCGGCGACCTGCAGACCTTCGGCGGTTTCCAGGCCTACGATGACGAGACGCTGTGGAACTACGAGCTCGGCTTCAAGTCGCTGTTCGGCGGACTGCAGTTCAACGCCGCCGTTTTCTACACCGAGATCGAAGACCTGCAGGTCACGCTGGATGCCGGTTCCTGCTCATCGCGTATCTCTTTCAACGTGCCGGAGGCCCATACCGCCGGTGTCGAGTGGGAGCTCTCCAGCTACCCCACGGACAATCTGCTGGTGAGCCTGTCCGGCAGCTTCATCGAGGCGGAGTTCGATTCCACGGTGACCGATAGCGCGGGCAACGTGCTCGGTGGTGTGGAAAAGGGCAATCGCCTGGCGTCGGTGCCCGAGCTGCAGTTTTCGGCATCGGCCACCTACACGTTCCCCGCGGGCATCCTGCAGTCCGACGAGTTCTACCTGACGGCGCTGGTCCAGCACGTGGGGGATCGCTTCACGCAGCCGAGTGACCAGGTGCCCGGCGCTGGCAACTTCGTCTCCGGCCTGCCCTTTGGCGGGGCGACGGGTGCGGAAGTGACACGGGCGGACCTGCGCCTGGACGCCTACCAGACGGTGAACGTAAGTGCCGGCATGGTCTGGGATACCTGGGAAGCGGTTCTCTACGCCAACAATCTCCTGGATAACAATGCGGAGCTGTCCTTTGACCGCGAACGGGGTGGCCGTGCACGCCTGGGCTACCGCACCAATACGCCGCGCATGCTGGGTGTAACCCTGCGCAAGACGTTCTGAGGGCAGGAGTCGATATGGCAATCAAGAATATCGTCATCTGCGCTGACGGCACCTGGAACCGGCCGGAGGAGGAGCCGGATGACGTCGCCACCAATGTGCTGCGCCTGGCCAGGGCGGTGCGTCCCTTCACGGCCGCAGGCGAGGCACAGCATGTATTCTATGACTGGGGAATCGGCTCCTATTATGAGCGCGTGCGCGGGGGAATCACCGGTCTGGGTATCCACAAGAACATCATGGATGCGTACCGCTACATTGTGCAGAACTATGCGCCGGGCAGCCGCATCTACCTGTTCGGTTTCAGCCGTGGCGCCTACACCGTGCGCTCCCTGTGCGGCCTGATCAACAACTGCGGGATACTGAAACGGCCGGATGCGCGTCTGATACAGGCGGCGTTCGACCACTACAAGCGCAAGGGTGTGGCACACAGTCCTTCGGGCAGTGCCTCCGTGACATTTCGGCGGGATCACAGTCACCCGTCCCGCGAGATTCATTTCGTAGGCGCCTGGGACACGGTAGGGGCACTGGGCGTGCCATTTTCGGTAATGGGCCTGTTCGACAGCGACGACGAATTCTACGACACCAAGCTCGGTGACAACGTGCGTGTGGCGCGTCACGCCATGGCAATCGACGAGCGACGGGAGGATTTCAAGCCCACACTTTGGCAGCCGCGGGAAGGCCTTGATCTGGAGCAGGTCTGGTTTGCCGGGTCCCACGGTGATATCGGTGGCGGTTACGCGGCCGATGACGCCGGTCTGCTGGCGTCGGACGTGCCGCTGAAATGGATGCTGGACGAGGCGGGTAAGGCCGGCCTCGAGATCGAGACGCACCTGCCGCGGGGGCTTGGGGTCAGCCCGGTCGCACGCCTGCATAATTCGCGGCGGCTTATCTACCGCATCAAGCGCCCGTTGGAGCGGTCGCTCGATGTCCCGGGCATTCCCACCGAACTGCACCCTTCGGTTCTGACGCGACGGCGGCGTGATCCAGACTACCGCCCCGCCAACCTGGAGCGGCGTCTCGCCGTCGATTGAGTGCTGCGCTCCCGTTTCGCGCCCGGATGCAATGCAGCGCCGCGCGGCGCTCAGTGGCCGGCATCGCCGCGAAGCCGGCGGCGGACGGTGCGGATGGTAATCCAGACCACGGCGAACACCACCGGCGCCGCGATGCCGGTCG
>JAWLGG010000024.1:12126-14181 GCA_041685155.1 Chromatocurvus sp. | reverse complement strand
GGTGACGCCAGCAGCGACAGCCCGAATTGATTGGAGGCGGCCCAGTCGAGCATGGCATTGCAGAATCCAACTGACTGGGACAGCAGCGCAACGCGCCCGGGACCTACGGCGCTGCGGGCAAAACTGGCATTGAAGTGCCAGGAAGGTCGGAGAACGCCTAGTGTATGTGGGCCGAGCAATGCGATCCGGTGCCTGCGGGCAATCTCGACCAGCAACTGCTGCTGCGCGGGACCATTCTCGGCCTGCTCACCGAAACCCGCAGACAACACGATTGCCGCGGTTACCCCGGAGGCTGCGGCATCGTTCAACACGCCGGGTACGTCCGCCGCGGGCACGGCGATGACCGCCAGATCCGGCTGCGCGCCGGTCGCGGCGATGTCCGGATAGGCGCGCAATCCCTGGACTACATCGCGCCGGGAGTTTACCGGATAGATCCGTCCTGCGAAGCCGCCGTCGACAATGTTGCGCAGAACACGGCCGCCGACGGCATCGAGCCGGTCGGAGGCACCCACAATGACAACACTGTCCGGCTCGAACAGACGATGCAGGTAATGTTTCCTCACCGCGGTTCCTCCGTGCCCGCGCTCAAGTGCATCCACGCGCGAGATACGGGAGAATAGTGCCATAGGGACAAACAGCCTGGATACCCGAGCATGACCATCGCCTACATCACGCATGCGGACTGCCTGCTTCACGACATGGGTACCGCCCACCCGGAGTCCCCGGCACGACTGCGCACGATCAGCGACCGGCTCATCGCCAGCGGTCTCGATGCCGCGCTGGTCCATCACGATGCACCGCGAGTGACCCGGGACCAGCTGTTGCGCGTCCACGATCGCGCTTATCTCGACGCGCTCGCTGGACAGTCGCCCAGATCGGGCAAAACCTGGCTGGACGGCGATACCGCCATGAACCCGCACACCCTCCTCGCCGCGGAACGCGCGGCGGGCGCCGCGGCACTCGCCGTGGGTCTCGTTATGTCCGGGAAGCACCGGCGGGCATTCTGCGCCGTGAGGCCCCCGGGACACCACGCCGAGCGCGACCGCGCAATGGGCTTCTGCCTGTACAACAATGTGGCCGTGGCGGCCTATGAAGCGCTGGAGCAGCACGGCCTCTCCCGGGTCGCCATCGTCGATTTCGACGTTCATCACGGCAATGGCACAGAGCACATTGTGGCCGCCGACCAGCGTATCCTTTTCTGCTCCACGTTCCAGCATCCCTTCTATCCGCATTCGGGCGCGGAGCCCTCCGCCGGGAATATCATCAACGTGCCCCTGCAGGCAGGTGCCGGCGGCGCCGAGTTCGCCCGCGCCGTCGACCAGCACTGGCTGCCAGCACTCAGGGACTTCGCCCCGGAGCTCGTGGTCATTTCTGCCGGCTTCGACGCACACCGCGCCGACGACATGTCCCAGCTGGCCTTCGTCGACAGCGACTACGCCTGGGTCACGGGGGAGCTGTGCGCCATCGCGGACGGCTCGGCACAGGGACGCGTCGTCTCCTCACTGGAAGGCGGCTATGATCTGCACGCACTGGCGCGCAGTGTTCAGGCACATCTGAATGCCCTGATAGGAGGGCCCTGACCACCCAGGCCGCCAGTGTCGCGGGTTGCAGACCAATCAATGCCCGTCGTGGCGCTACGGGCGGGTCTCAGCGCGCACGTCAGGTTGGTGAGACTTCCCGCGCCTGCTGCGCCGACCACAGGCGTGCGTACTCACCGTCGCGGGCCAGCAGTTCGCCATGCGTGCCGCTCTCCACGATGGCACCCTCCCTGAGCACGACGATGCGGTCAGCATCCACCACTGTCGACAGGCGATGCGCGATCACCAGCGTGGTGTGACGCTGCGCGAGTTCGCGAAAGGCAGACAGCACCGCCTGCTCCGAGTGACTGTCGAGGGATGAAGTGGCCTCGTCGAAAACCAGTATGGGGGCATCCTTGAGGATAGCCCGCGCGATGGCCACGCGCTGTTTTTCACCGCCGGACAACTTAAGCCCGCGCTCGCCGACGCGTGTCAGCAGCCCGTCCGGCAGCTGACTCACGAAATTCTCCAGGTACGC
>JAWLGG010000024.1:0-12116 GCA_041685155.1 Chromatocurvus sp. | reverse complement strand
TGCCCGGATGGCGGCGCTCACGGCGTCATCGTCGGCAGCGGGATTACCGTAGCGCACATTTTCCAGCAGGCTGTCGTTGAACAGCACCGTGTCCTGGGGAACGATGGCAATCTGGCGCCGGAGGGATTCCTGGGTGACCTCGCTGATGTCCTGCCCATCGACAGCAATGCGCCCTGCCATGGGGTCGTAGAAACGGAACAGCAGCTTGATCAGCGTCGATTTGCCGGCACCGCTGGCGCCGACCAGCGCCACGCGGCTTCCCGGATCTACCTCGAGGCTGAAGCCCGTAATGATCGGACGCTTGTCGTTGTAGGCGAAAACCACGTCCTCGAAGGCGATACGCCCGTGGGTGACCTGCAATGCGCTGGCATTGTCCGCATCGCGCACCATGGGCTGGCGCTCCAACAGCGCAAACAGGTTTTCGATGTTTGCCATGGAGCTCTTGATCTCGCGGTATACAAAACCGAGAAAACCGAGCGGCATGAACAGCTGCAGCATGAACTGGTTGATCAGCACGAAATCACCCAGGCTGAGAACGCCGTCACGCACCTGCCAGGCGGCGAGCCCGATCATGATGGTCTGTGACAGCGCTATGATGAGCGCCTGACCGGCATTCATGGCAAACAGCGACAGGCGGTTGGAGCGACGCGCATTCTCCCAGTCTGCCAGTGACTCGTCGTAGCGATCACTTTCGAAGCTCTCGTTGGTGAAGTACTTCACTGTCTCATAGTTCAGCAGGCTGTCCACCGCGCGAGTGTTGCTGCTGGAGTCGGCGTCGTTCACCGCCCGCACGAAACGGGTGCGCCACTCGGTGGCACGAAACGAGAACGCACCATAGCCAAGCACGGCCACGACCACCACGACGGCATAGGAAGGCCCGTAATTGAACAGCAGGATTCCCGCAACCATTGCAATTTCGAACAGCGTCGGGGCGATATTGAAAATGAAGAAACGCATCAGGAAGCTGATGCCCGTCGTGCCGCGCTCGATGTCCCGTGCCAGCCCTCCCGTGCGCCGGTTCAGGTGGTAGTCGAGATCCAGGCTGTGCACATGACGGAATACCTGCAGGCCGATGCGCCGCATGGCGCGCTCCGTGACACGGCCGAACAGCGTATCGCGCAGTTCGGCAAACAGCACGCTGGCCAGGCGTGCCGTGCCGTAGGCAATGACCAGCGACAGCAGCATTGCCGCCGTGATCTGCTCGGTGCTCTCGAGGTCCAGCGTATCCACAAGATGCTTGAGAACGAAGGGAATCGTCAGCAGCGCTCCCTTGGCAAGCAGCAGGCAGCCCATGGCGAGGGCCACCCGCGGCCAGTTCTCCCGCAGCACGGGCAGCAGGCGCAGCAGCAGGGACCAGTTGTAGCGACCACTTGCGGGCTCTGATACGGATGACGGGTGCATGGATCTCCTTGCATGAAAACCTGGTTGGCGCCGGACAGGCGGCGGGCTCTGCGCCGGACCGCGGGGCCTGCGCCATGCCACCGGGGTCTTGCCTTTGAGGTGCGACGTGCGCAAACTTGCGCGCACTTCTGCTACACGGGGTCACACCTATGCTAGACGCTTTTTACGCTCCGCTGGCCGGTGGACTGCTGATCGGGCTTTCCGCCGTGCTGCTTCTGGCCCTGACTGGCCGTATCGCCGGTATCAGCGGCATCACCTGGAATGCCGTGTCCGGTGCCGCCGACAACGCCTGGCGCTGGCTCTTTCTGCTCGGGCTCATCGGCGGGGGCGCTCTTTACCACTGGCTCAGCGGCGCACCGATACCGGCTGCCAACCCCGCCGGCTGGCCCTGGGCGGTGGCGGCCGGGCTCGCCGTCGGTATCGGCGTCAGGATCGGCAATGGCTGCACCAGCGGGCACGGTGTGTGTGGCCTCGGCTTCCACTCCCTTCGTTCACTCGCCGCGACCGCGACCTTCATGACCACCGGCATCATCACAGTCTTCGTTCTGCGCCACGTGCTCGGGGGTGTCGCGTGAAAGCCATAGCAGCGCTCCTGTGCGGCCTCCTGTTCGGTGCCGGCCTTGCACTTTCCGGAATGACCGATACCGCGAAGGTGATCGGCTTCCTCGATATCTTCGGTGACTGGGTTCCGGACCTTGCCTTCGTGATGGGGGGGGCCGTCGCCGTGACGGCCACCCTGTTCACGCTGGTGCTGCGTCGCTCGAGGCCGTTTTTCGCAGAGGCGTTCTCACTGCCACAGTCCCGGGTCATCGATGGTCGCCTGCTGGCGGGCACCGCACTGTTTGGTGTGGGCTGGGGCCTCTACGGCTACTGCCCGGGACCGGGTCTGACTGCGCTGGTCTACGGCCACAGCGGTGCTCTGGCCTTCGTGGCCAGCATGCTCGCCGGCATGTGGGTCGCGACCCGCTGGGAAAGCCGTCGCTAGGAAAGTTCCGCCTACTCGACGACCAGACCGGCGGCGTCAGCGGCGGTAAGTCCGAGCGCCATGGTCACCATGTTGAAGAACTCAGCCTCACGGCTGGACACGTTATCGTCGGCCCTGAGCACCTCTACCAGCCCCCGGATGATGGAGCGGCGCTGAGCCTTGCTCAGGCGCGGGCCGACCTCTGCGAGGTACTTGTGCAGCGGGGCTGACTCGTACAGCTTGGACAGGGCCGCCGTGCGGATATCACTGCTCGAGACGTCCACATCCAGATGCTCCTTGATGACGGCCTGGACGCTGGCGATTTCTGCCGGATGCGTATACGCGTCGGCGTCAGTCGCGCGCGACAGGACCAGTACAAAAAGCTCACGATAGACTTCGTCATCTGCAACAGCTTCCTGTTCCCTGAACAGTTTGGTCAGGCGACTGAAATTTGCGAGTGACATAGGTACATTCCCGATCGGCTTGAAGAGGGCATTAGCATAGCTTTTTTATGCAGCCTTGCACACTACCGCGGGGCCACGCCCGGCACAGCTCGCCATTCTGTGGGACCTCTGTATCCGCCCCTTATCGCCCGGGGCGATTGCCACAGGTTAAGGCATCCCTGCCCGGGGCGCTGTATGCTAATATCGGATAGCACCATATGGGTGGTGGCCATGCATAAAGCCCCGGGGTACAGCCTGGCGACCCCCGTGCGCGGGCCCCGGTCGCGGTGGCGCCCCCGACAACGTGAATTCACCGGAGAAAAACATGTCCAACGAGGGATACCATGAACCTGTCAGCGAGCTGTCCGCGGCGACACGTGACATGCATCGTGCAATCATCTCGCTGATGGAGGAGCTGGAAGCCGTCGACTGGTACAATCAGCGTGTCGATGCCTGCCAGGACGCCGAACTCAAGCGCATACTCGAGCACAACCGGGATGAAGAGAAGGAACACGCGGCCATGGTGATCGAATGGATACGCCGTCAGGACCCGAAGTTCGACAGCGAACTTCGCGATTATCTTTTTACAGACAAACCCATAGCGCATAAATAGGCGATGCCCGAGGCAACGGATCGGGAGCGCGGCACTGCGCGGAGAAAAGCCTTCCTGCCGGCGGTCGGTTGGCGCGAGTGGATCAGCTTCCCTGACCTCGGTATCGACGCGATCAAGGCAAAGGTCGATACGGGTGCTCGCACCAGCGCGCTGCACGCATTCCGGGTCACCCCGTTCGAGCGCGATGGACACGAGTACGTGGCGTTCTCGATTCACCCCCACCAGCGTGATCAGGACACGGTCCTCGAGTGCGAGGCGCCTGTCGTCGACCGCCGCTCGGTGCGGGATTCCGGCGGGCACGCGGAAATGCGCTACGTCATCGAGGCCGACATCCACATCGGGCCCCATCAGCTGACGGCGGAAGTCACGCTCACCGACCGCGACTCCATGCAGTTCCGCTGCCTGCTCGGCCGCACGGCCCTGAAAAAGAACTTCGTCGTGGATTCCGGCCGATCCTACCTGCTCGGAAAACGTCCCCGCTGACCCCCACTGACAGAGGCAATCGTCCGACAATGAAGATGAAGATAGGCATACTTTCCCGCAATGCACGGCTCTACAGCACCGGACGACTGGCCGAAGCTGCGCGGGAACGCGGACACGATGTCGAGGTCATGGACACTCTGAAGTGCTACATGGACATCAACTCCGCCAAACCCGCTATCTACCACAAGGGCAAGGCTGTCGAAGGCTTCGATGCCATCATTCCGCGCATCGGCGCGTCCATCACCGAATACGGCACCGCGGTCATCCGGCAGTTCGAGATGATGGGCGTCTACTGCCTGACGGAATCAATCCCTCTCGGGCGCTCGCGCGACAAGCTGCGTGCACTGCAGCTGATGTCGCGCAAGGGTGTGGGCATGCCAGTCACCGGTTTCGCGCACAGCGTGGAAAACGGTCGCGAACTGATAAAAATGGTCGGCGGCACACCCGTGGTTCTGAAGCTGCTGGAGGGCACACAGGGTCGCGGCGTTGTCCTCGCCGAGACCTACAAGGCCGCAGAATCGGTGATCGATGCCTTTATCGAACTCGGCGCCGACTTTCTGGTGCAGGAGTTCATCAAGGAGGCCGGCGGGTCGGATGTCCGCGCCTTCATCATAGGGCGTCGCGTTGTGGCCGCCATGGAACGCAGCGCCGCCGATGGTGAATTCCGCTCCAACCTGCACCGGGGCGGCAGTGCCCTGCCGACCAAGCTGACGCCCGAAGAGCGTCGCACGGCGGTGAAGGCGGCACAGACCATGGGCCTCGCCGTGGCCGGTGTCGACATCCTGCGCTCTTCCCGGGGACCGCTGATCATGGAGGTCAACTCGTCGCCGGGTCTGCGCGGTATCGAGGAGGCCAGCGGCAAGAATATTGCCAGCCGCATCATCCAGTACGTCGAGGAGAACGCCAGACCCACGCGTACCGACAGTCGCCGAACGCAGGGATAGGGCAATGGCAAGGCGGCGAGCAGCGTTTGAGATCGGGGGAAGCAGCATCCCCCCGGGCGAGAAGAAAACGGTCGATATCCCGGTCGCGCCACTGTATACCCACGACGACCTGTCGATCAGCGTACAGGTCATGCATGGTCGCCAGGCGGGCCCCACGACGTTTGTCTGCGCCGCGGTGCATGGCGACGAGATCAACGGTGTCGAGATCATCCGGCGCATGCTCAAGCACCGGTCCCTGCGAAACCTTCGCGGCACCCTGCTGGCCATACCCATCGTCAACATCTATGGCTTTCTCAACCACTCGCGCTACCTGCCGGACGGTCGCGACCTGAATCGCTCGTTCCCGGGCTCCGAGGCCGGTTCGCTGGCGGCGCGGGTCGCCAACACCTTCCTGCGGGAAATCGTGCTCAAGTGCGACTACGGCATAGACCTGCACACCGGTGCCAGGCATCGTGCAAACTTCCCCCAGATACGGGCCGATCTCGACATGCCCATGGCACGGGCAATGACCGAGGCCTTCGGCGTACCGCTGGCCATCGACGCAAAAATCCGCGACGGTTCGCTGCGCGAGGCGGCCGGCGACGCCGGGATACCGGTCATACTCTACGAGGCCGGTGAAGCCCTGCGCTTCGATGAAATGTACATCCGTGCCGGCGTTTCCGGCGTCATCAACGTCCTTCGGGAAGTGGGCATGCTGCGCAAGAGCCCCAGGCGCAAACCAGTCCCCGCCCCCATCGTCAGCGACCAGTCGAGCTGGCTGCGTGCCCCCGCAAGCGGCATCCTAAGCACGCTCGTGCCACTCGGCGCCAAGGTCGTGGCGGGGGAGACCGTAGCCGTGGTTGCAGACCCTCTTGGCAGCAGCGAAGTCCCCATGCTCGCTACCCACGACGGTGTCGTCATCGGCCGCACCAACCTGCCACTGGTGTACGAAGGCGACGCCATTTTCCACATAGCGCGGTACGGACGCCAGACAGCGCTGGTCGAGCGCCATCTGGAACAATTTCACGAAGAGTATGAAAGCCAGGTTGATTGATCCGGTGCTATACTTTCGCGCTGTTTTCTCATGAAGGGCACTACGCCCCGAGCATTGTTATGCGCAAGAACCTGATCACTGCCTCCCTTATTGCGGCAGCAATCGGTATCTGGCTGCTGTCCGGCCTCCTTTCCGGCGACGAAAAAGTCGATCCTGACACGCGGCCCGTTCTGGCGGAGCGGTCCTTCGAGCCACGCGAGAAAAATGAACTCCCGAGAGTGCGGGTGCAGCAGATCGAGGCGGAGCCGCGCATCCAGAACATCGTCCTGCGCGGTCGCACAGCCAACAAGCGCACGGTGCAGGTCAAGTCGGAGATCACCGGCGTGGTCACTGAGCGGGCGGTGGAGCGCGGCCAGCGGGTAGAGGAAAACGACCTGCTCTGCCAGCTGGCCGATGACGATCGCAGTGCCGCCGTCGCCGAAGCCGAGGCGACACTGCGGCGCTCAACCCTCGAATACGAGGGCAGCAAACGACTCAAGGAGAAGGGGCTGCAGTCCGACACCGCCATCGCCCAGGCTGCAGCCTCCGCGGCGGCTGCCGAGGCGACTCTGATGCGCGCGCGCCTGAACCTGGAACGCACCGGGATCCGCGCCCCGTTTGCCGGCGTGATCGAGGAAATCCACGCCAACAGCGGCGACTACCTGATGCCCGGCGATGCCTGTGTCACCCTGCTGGATATGGACCCCATGCTCCTCACGGCACGCGTGACGGAACGCGATGTGCAGGCAATCGAGGAAGGGGATACGGTACGCGCCCGCATCGCCACCGGGAGCGAAGTCACGGGCACCGTCAGCTTTGTCGGCCGCCAGAGCGACAGCCAGACCCGCACCTACGGCATCGAGGCCACGGTTGCCAACGAGGACTACTCGCTGCGCTCCGGGGTCACCGCCACCCTGCACATTGCCCGCGACGAGGTGCAGGCACACCGCCTGTCACCGGCCCTTTTCGCGCTGGATGATGCCGGCCGGATAGGTGTGCGGATTCTGGACGATCGGGACCGTGTCGAGTTCCGCCACATTACCGTTCTGGAAGACACGCCGAACGGCGCGTGGGTCACCGGTCTTCCGCAACGCGTGCGCCTGATCACCGTCGGCCAGGAATCGGTCGTGGCGGGAGAGCGGGTCGAAGCAGTCATGGAGAGCGGGGCAGTAACTGCCCGCACGACATCCCGATGAGCTTCATCGACGCGGCCATCAACCGCTCCCGCAGCACCCTCATGATGATGGGGGTGGTCATCCTCTGCGGTCTGATCGCCCGGGCCATCCTGCCGATTGCCAACGAGCCGCACATCGAGGTGCCGTATTTCTACGTCGGCATCATCCATGAGGGCATCTCCCCCGAGGATTCCGAGCGCCTGCTGATCCAGCCAATGGAGACGGAGTTGCGCAAGGTGGAAGGCATCGAGGAAATCACTGCGATGGCCTCGGAGGGCAATGCCACGCTGTTCATCGAGTTCGACCCGGAACAGGACCTCAATCAGGCGCTGCTCGACGTGCGCGAGGCGGTGGACCGGGCCAAGGCAGAGATTCCCGCCACGGCGGAGGAGCCGCTGGTTCGCGAGATCGAGATAGACGAGTACCCGATCCTGCAGATCAGCCTCATCGGCGAGGGCGTCCCCGAGCGCCTGGTGTACGAGACCGCGCTCATGCTGCGCGACGAGATCGAGACCATTCCCTCGGTGCTCAAGGCCGAACTGCAGGGCCACAGGGAGGAACTGCTTGAAGTCATCATCGACCCGGAGGCCCTCGACACCTACCAGATCTCCAGCGAGGACCTGATCAACACCCTGCAGCGCAATAATCGCCTGATTCCCGCGGGCAGCATCGACACCGGAAGCGGGCGTTTTTCCGTCAAGGTGCCCTCGGTCGTAGAGCGGCCCGAGGATGTCATGAACCTGCCGATCGCCAGCAGCGGCGATACAGTGGTCACGCTGCAGGACGTTGCCAAGATCCGCAAGACCTTCAAGGACCGCGACAGCCACGCCCGCGTCAACGGCATGGAGGCCATCTCCATCGCCGTGCAGGCCAGGGCCAACGGCAACATCATCGAGACCGTCAAGGCGCTGCGCGCCCTGCTGGAAGAAATGCGGCCTCAGATACCCGGCAGCATAAAGGTCCTCACCACCCAGGACCAGGCGGAGTTTGCCGCGCTTCAGGTTACGGAGCTGCAAGGCAATATCTTCACCGCCCTGGCACTGGTCATGATACTGGTCGTGGCCACCATGGGCTTTCGCAGCGGCGTCATCGTCGGACTTGGCATACCGGTGTCGCTGCTGTTCTCGGTCATCATCATCTATCTGCTCGGCTACACCTTCAATTTCATGGTGATGTTCGGGATGCTCCTTGGCCTGGGCATGCTCATCGACGGCGCCATCGTGGTGACCGAATACGCCGACCGGAAGATGAGCGAGGGCATGGACCATCGCGCAGCGTACGCCGAATCGGTGCGACGCATGTTCTGGCCGGTCACCGCATCCGTTGCGACCACGCTCGCCGCCTTCCTGCCGCTGATTTTCTGGCCGGGCATTCCGGGCAAGTTCATGAGCTTCCTGCCGGTGACCGTGTTCACGGTGCTCGCGGGCTCGCTGCTGTACGCGCTGCTGTTCGGGCCGGTCCTCGGCACCGTGTTCGGACGTCCCACAGCACACTCCCGCGCCGCGGCCCGGGCAATGCGGGAACTCGAGAGCGGCGACCCGACGACGCTGCCCTCCGCCACCGGCGCCTACGCCCGCTGGCTGACCCGTGTCTGCGCCAGGCCGGGAATCGCGCTGTTGATTATCCTCGCGGGCCTGATAAGCATTTTCGTGGCCTACGGCAAGTACAGCCCCGGCATGGTGTTCTTTTCGGATTCCGATCCCCAGTTCATACAGGTAGCGGTGCGCGGGCGGGGAAATTTTTCCGCCGATGAGGTGAACGCCCTGGTCTACGAGGTGGAGCAGGAGATCCTCGAGATACCCGGCATCGAGGCTATCAACGCCAACACCGTCCTTCCCGGCGGCAACGGCATGGGCCGCGGCGCCCTGGCCACGGCAGACCGTATCGGCTCGATCTTCATCCAGCTGTACCCGGAGAGTGAGCGCAATATCAAGGGGCGGGAGATCGTGCAGGAAATCCGTCGGCGCACGGACCCGCTCGCCGGCATCAAGGTGGATGTCATGGCCCAGGAACAGGGCCCGCCCGTCGGCAAGCCGCTGCAGATCGAGCTGCGCTCACCCAACCGTGACCTGCTGGAGCCCGCCCTCGCGCGCATCAGGGACTACATGGAATCGCTGCCGGAGCTGGTGGATATCGACGACACGCTGGCCCTCCCTACCATCGAGTGGCAGATGGACGTCGATCGGGCGCAGGCTGCGATTTACGGCGCCGACGTGTCATCCGCCGGTGTCGCCGTACAACTCGTGACCAACGGCGTCAAGGTGGCGGAATACCGACCGGAGACCGCGGACGACGCCGTGGATATCCGGGTGCGCTACCCGCTGGACGAGCGCGGTATCGGCGCCATGGAAAACCTGCGCATCAGCACGGCCATGGGCCACATTCCACTGTCGAACTTCGTCACCCTGCAGCCATCACCGGGTGTCGATACCTTCGAGCGCATCGATGGCACGCCTGTGGAGCGCATCCGCGCCGATGTCGTCGATGGCGTCCTCGCCGACAGCATGGTGCGCGAGATCGAAGCATGGCTGGCAACCCAGACCTTCGATCCCCGCGTCGATATCCGCTTCCGCGGCGCCAACGAGGAGCAGACAGATTCGCTTGCCTTCGTGCAGGTGGCTTTCCTGCTCTCGCTGCTCCTCATGTTTATCCTGCTGGTAACGCAGTTCAACAGCTTCTACCAGAGCGCGCTGATTCTCCTGGCCGTGATCATGTCCACTGCGGGGGTTCTGCTCGGACTGCTCATTCTCGATCGCCCCTTCAGCGCCATTCTCTCCGGTGTCGGCGTCGTCGCCCTGGCGGGCATTGTGGTCAACAACAACATCGTGCTCATCGACACCTTCAATACCGTGCGCCGGGAACAGCCCGGCCTGAGCAACGCCGAGGTGGTCGTGCTCTCCGCCTCGCAGCGCCTGCGGCCGGTCCTGCTCACCACCGTCACCACCGTGTTCGGCCTGCTGCCGCTGGCGTTCGGCCTGTCGGTCGACCTGATCAATCGCAGCATCACGGCCAACGGGCAGATGGCGACCTTCTGGGGCCCCCTGTCCCAGGCGATCGTCTTCGGCCTGACCTTCGCGACCATCCTGACGCTGGTGGCAACGCCGGCAATGCTGGTCCTCCCGGATCACCTGCGCGGTCGTCTCGCCACCGTGAGGTCGCGCCTGCGTGCGCGCTCCAGCGCCGGCGGACGACCGGCGACATCGGGCTGAGGAAACTTCCGGCGGAGACGGGCGCCCATAAAAAAACCCCGGCTGGCCTGCGCCAACCGGGGTCTTCTGTCAGTGGGCTACTGCGTTACGCAATAACTTCAATGTCAGACGCCTGGGGGCCTTTCTGGCCCTGCGTGACATTGAACTGCACCTTCTGGCCTTCCAGCAGGGTCTTGAAGCCTGAACCGCTGATCGCGCTGAAGTGTGCAAAGACGTCCGGGCCTGATTCCTGCTCGATAAAACCGAAACCCTTCGTCTCGTTGAACCACTTAACTGTACCGGTAACTGATGCCATTTTCTGTATTCCTACTCATTCATTGATTGTGCCCACAAGCGGGCGTTCTTGCTTGAAGTCATGCTGGGCAATATGAACAAACAGGACGGGATGCGACAATCTGTACCGCTGGGCGGACAACCACCTCTCGGCGGCAAACCTTGCAATCGGGGCAGACAGAGCTAACACGAACTAACGACATAAATGCTTGCAACTATCAAACGTCTTCAAGGCTACCACTTAGCTCAGGGGTGTGCACGTTTTATCTGCAGTATTTTCCACGCCGTCGCGCCCCGGCTGCAACGGGACTTGCAGGAACAGGCCTTGCACTTGCAAAGGCACCGCTTTAGCGTATCCTCCCGGCTCGACACTTGCTGACAGTGTCTTCCTGTTCGTCAGCATCCAACGTTAGGGATCCTGACGATGAAATTTACAGACCTCGGTCTGTCTGCACCGCTATTGCAGGCAATCACAGAAAAGGGCTACACCAGCCCCTCTCCTGTCCAGGAGAAAGCCATACCGCTGGTGCTCGCCGGCCACGACCTGATGGCCGCCGCACAGACCGGCACCGGCAAGACCGCCGCTTTTGTTGTTCCCATGCTGCAAAGGCTCGCCGAGGGCAGCCGCTCCCGCGACCGGCAGATCCGTGCGCTGGTGCTGACACCGACCCGTGAACTTGCCGCCCAGGTTTACCAGAGCGCCGTGGACTATGGCGCGCGCAGCGAACTGAGTGCCGCGGTGGTGTTCGGCGGTGTGAAGATCAACCCGCAGATTGCAAAGCTAAGGCGCGGCACCGACATCCTTGTCGCCACCCCGGGACGCCTGCTCGACCTGCACCAGCAGGGCGCCGTGGCATTCGACCGGGTGGAGATCCTCGTTCTCGACGAGGCCGACCGCATGCTGGATATGGGTTTCATCCACGATATCCGTCGCATCGTGGCCCTGATGCCTACGAGGCGGCAGACGCTGATGTTCTCCGCGACCTTCTCCGGCGAGATACGCCGCCTTGCAGAAGGCTACCTGAACAACCCGAAGCAGGTGGAAGTGGCCGTCGCCAATGCCACTGCCGACACCGTCGAGCAGTGGATCTACCCGGTGGACAAGAAGCGCAAGCCCGAGCTCCTGTCGCATCTGGTGCGAAGCCGCAACTGGCACCAGGTTCTGGTGTTCACCCGCACCAAGCACGGCGCCAACAAACTGACGAAAAAGCTGGAAGACGACGGCATTCGCGCCGAAGCGATTCACGGCAACAAGAGCCAGAATGCGCGCACGCGCGCGCTGGACGGTTTCAAGCAGGGCCGCGTACAGGCCCTTATCGCCACGGACATCGCGGCTCGCGGACTCGATATCGCCCAGTTGCCCCAGGTCGTGAACTTCGATCTGCCGAATATTGCAGAGGACTACGTGCACCGTATCGGACGCACCGGTCGCGCCGGAGCCAGCGGCCACTCGTATTCACTGGTATCGGCTGACGAGGCGGAATACCTGTACGGCATCGAGCGCCTGATTCGCAAGACACTGCCGAGGGAGGTGATCGATGGCTACGAGCCGGAGCACGCCCTCCCCGCCGCCGGCGTGCGCCCGCCGCCGGCACCGCG